>JAFEGQ010000017.1 GCA_018239785.1 Verrucomicrobiota bacterium | reverse complement strand
TGCATTTTGCCGAGGACCAAAGCTTAGGAGTAGAGCGCAACTCATGCAGTTGCCGAGAACGAAAGCGCAGGCCCGCAGGTAAAAGGCGGCTGCAATTTATGATTTTATATTCGGGAATTGGTATCACTCAAAGTTCGACCGATTCTCTCTAGGAAAACCCCTGAACTTGGGCTAGCTGACTTTCTTTTGTAACAACTGGTATTCGCGAATTTCGAAAGAGGTATAATATACCAAATTCTTTATTTAATAAGTGTATAGAAAGCAGAGCCAACTTGCTTAGCTAATTGAAGGGAGGCATCGACAGAGATGCCGCCTAAGCTTGTGCCGAGGAGAGTGAGGCCGGAAAAAGGGGAAACAGGGGGCGTATAGCCCACAGGAAAGTGGGGGATGGCGAGGCAGTTGCGCTTGCAAGAGGCAACTGTCGGCTCTGTCTCGATCCCCAAATGCAAAGAGAGCTCCTGGAGGGCAATTTCTAAGATCTCTTCATCAGACAGGTGGACAATCTCTGGGTCATGCGCCCCTCCAAGCATGACGCTGAGGCGTGTTTGAGGGCCCTGATTTTGCTCCAAAAAGACCTCAGAGGGCCAAAGAGCCCCTAAAAGGCGCTGCTTTTCACAGCGGGGAATCAAATAGCCAAAGCCGCGGCAAGGCAAAACAGGTTTTCTATACCCTAAATTGAGAGTTACTACATTCGTGAGGCTGTGGATTCCTCCTTCAAGGCCCAAAAGAGGAGCGAGTTTTGGCCAGGGAAGGGTCGAGAAAATGTGATCGGCACAAAAAGAGCGCGTGGGTGTTGAGACGGTGAGGTGGGGCGAAATCGATGTGACAGGACAATTGAGATGGATCGTGGCCTCACTTGCAGCCGCTAACTTGTGGATAAGGGTCTCCATCCCCGTAGGAAAAGAGAAGGTGGGGTGTCTTTTCCCCTTCCATTGGCGACGCGAGCCCCATAGGGACCCACACTGCTTTTCCCCTTCCCAAAGGGAGGGAAAGGCCATCTTCATCGATAAGGTCGAGATGTCCCCTGCAAAAATGCCGCTCACCAGAGGATCGACGAGGCGCTCAGCTAATAGAGCATTGAAACGGCGAGTAAAAAAGGAGGCGACGCTCTCATCTGTAAGAGAGGTAGGAGAGATAGTTCTCTCCTTCCATAGCGCTTTTTTCACACCGCGAAGGAGGGGACTGAAGAGCATTTGCAGAGGATTTGTGGGCAACGCGCGGAGCTTCCCTTGACTCCATAAAAAACGCTGCTTGGCCATTTTGGAGGGAAAGCAGGGGGGGAGATTGAGCTCGCGAGCAAGATCGAGGCCTACTTGAGAGCGCAATGTGTGAGGGCCTCGCTCAAAGAGAAAATCGCCCATGGTATCGGTAGCGATCCACCCTCCCAGTCGAGGGGCAGCCTCGAGGAGAGTGACCTCCGCTTTACCTCGGAGAAAGTAGGCCAGGCTTAAGCCGCTGATCCCCCCTCCGATAATGAGAATTTGTTTCATATCGCCTTTGAAAAGCGGTCGCTTTTCTCCTGAACGAGATACTGATCAAAGACCGAGGCAATGTTGCGGATAAACAAAGAGCCGTAAGTCGTGGGGCGCAGGAACTCTTCGTCGTTTTCTAGAAGACCTTCCTCTTGTAGATGCTTAAGACGGGGGAGGAGAGGGGCAAAATGGACATCAAAAGGGATCTGATAGCGTGCAAAGAAACGCTTTTTATCGAACTCAAAGTCACACATGAGGCGATGGATGACCCACTTGCGCCGTTTGTCCTCTTCGCTCAAGATTTTGCCGCGTAAGATGGGGAGCTCACGGCGATCAATCGCTGCATAGTACAGAGAGAGCTCTTTGAGGTTTTGAAAATAGCCATTGTGGACAAATCCAGTGGCAGTGACTCCAAAGCCGATCAGATCTTCTGCAAGTTGTAGGCTATAGCCTTGGAAGTTGCGCTGCAGAGATTTGGAGAAAAACGCAGAGGCCATCGGATCGGTGGGGAGGGCGAAGTGGTCCATCCCAATGGCAATGTAGCCAGCTTCTATGAACTGGGATCTAGCATTGACGTAGATCTGAAATTTCTCTTCCGTAGAGGGCAGAGCATGATCTGGAATCGCCTTTTGATGGGGTTTGAGCCAAGGCACTTTTGCATAGGAGTACATCGCAATCCGATTGGGGCGCAGCTCTAAAATGTCGTCGACAGTTTTTTTGAAGGTCTCTGCTGTTTGATAAGGGAGCCCATAGATCAGATCGATGTTGATCTCTTCAAAGCCTAGAGCCCGAGCCAGGTGGAAGGTAGTTGCAGTGACCTCTAGACTTTGGTCCCTTTTTACCGCTTTTTGGACTTTTTCATCGGTGTCCTGCACCCCAAAACTGACCCTGTTAAAGCCGATACTCCGGAGCCGCTTGAGTTTTTCGCCCCCATCCCCCGCAACGGTTCTGGGGTCCACCTCGATGGAAAATTCTCCGTCGACGTCGAGCTCAAAGCGCTCCTTAATTTTTGCAAAGAGCGCTTCGAGCTGATCTCCTTGCAGTTGGGTGGGCGTTCCCCCTCCAAAGTGGAGCTGCTTGACAAGTGAGCGATCGGTGAGCTGATCAGCTACGAGGTCGATTTCGCGGAGGAGGTAGCTGACATAGGTGAGTTCATTTTCTGGCTTGCGGTTGAGGACGACAGAGCACGCGCAGTAAAGGCACATCGTCTTGCAAAAGGGGATGTGGAAGTAGAGGGAGAGGGGGCGTGTGTTGAGTTGTTGGAGGTGGCGGCAGTAAGTGGCGGTATCGAGAGGCTCCCAAACGGGGGCGGTGGGGTAGCTCGTGTATCTAGGAAGGGGTGCATTGAGAGCTGCAAGTCGCTTGGGATCTATACCCAAATAACCTGAAGAATTGGGACTTGGACTGCGTGAAAGCTCCCGCGGTTCGACGATCTCAACCCGTTCAATATTAGTAATATTGGGCGGGTTGAGATCGTCGAACCCCGGGGCTTTGACGCGGTCCAAATCCCAATTTTTCAGGTTATTTGGGTATATCGTTACCATTTTCCCCCCTTGACATGGGCGATGAGCCGCTCGACATGGGCAAGGGGTGTCTCTGGAAGGATCCCATGCCCGAGATTGAAAATGAAGGCGGGATCTTTGCCCATGTTTTGCAGCAACGCAGAGGCGTGGGGTTCAGGAGGGCCAAAGAGGGCGCAAGGGTCTAAATTGCCCTGCAATACCACTTGAGGGCCCAGCTTTTTGCGCACCCCAAAGAGGTCACATTGCCAATCGAGGCTTAAAGGGGCGTCGAGCGCTGCCATCTGCTCAAGAGAAGCGTGAGCGCCTCGGCAATAGAAGATGAGGGGGACTTTTTTGCCAATTCCCTCGTGGATTTTACGCCAGTAGGGGAGGGCAAATCTCGCAAAAGCGCTAGGGGTGAGAAAGTCCGCCCACGAGTCAAACAGCTGCAGAGCATCGACTCCAGCATCGATTTGCATTTTCAAGTAGTCGATGGCGACATCGGCCAAGAGATCGAGAAGGTGGGCAAAGTTTGCAGGCTCTTGGTAGAGCATGGCTCTTGTCTTTGTGAGTGTTTTGCTAGACTTGCCCTCAATCAAATAGCTCGCCACGGTGAAAGGAGCGCCACAAAAGCCAAGGAGAGGAACTTTTAGCTCCTGTTTGGCCCATTTGATCCCGTCACTGAGATAAGAGACCTTTTCCAAAGCAGGAGCAGAGGAGAGCTTGTTTACATCACAGGGCTCCACTACGGGGCCCACCTCCTCTTCAATCGACCATTTGACCCCCAGCATGTCAAGCGGGGTCAGTAGGTCTGAAAAGATAATCGCCGCATCCAGAGGGAGTTTTTTGAGAGGGAGGAGTGTCACCTCTGCGAGAAGCTCACCTGAACGGATCAGTTCGAGAAACGAATGCTTTTTGCGCATGTGCCGATATTCGGGGAGATAGCGCCCCGCCTGGCGCATTAGCCAGATCGGAGGGATCCCCGTCCGATTGTTCCCCGCAAGGGCATCAAGCAGTTTAGACAAGGATCCGCTCGAGGATTTCATCAACGGTGAAACCATATTCGGTGGCTAGAGCACTCGCTGGTGCTGAAGCGCCAAAAGTATCGACCGAAATCGCAATCCCCTCGCGTCCAATGTAGCGGTACCAACCAAGGTCACACCCCGCTTCAATGCTGACCCGTTTTCCAAGGTCGCCCCCAAAGATCGCCTCGCGATACTTGAGGTCTTGGGCATCAAAGAGCTCCCAGCAAGGCATTGAGATGACCCGGACGTCATGATCCCGCTTTTCGAGCTCCTGCGCCGTTTGCATGGCTAAACTCAATTCAGAACCTGTCGCAATGAGGGTATAATCGGGCTTGGAGCGCTCCCGCTTGACGATATAGGCCCCTCGCCCCATCCCTTCAGTGTAAGGGACACAGGTGCCTGCTACATCGGGATTCTTTTGCCGCGACAAGATCAGCGCTGTTGGCCCCTTGTAGAGCAGAGCGGCCATCCAGGCCATTTTGACCTCATGGGTGTCGGCAGGGCGAATCACATGGAGGTTGGGGATCGCGCGCAGGGACATCAGATGCTCGACACCTTGGTGGGTGGGCCCATCTTCTCCTAAGAAGATCGAGTCGTGGGTGAAATGGTAGATCACCTGAACCTTCATCAGCGCAGCTAGTCGAATAGCGTTGCGCATGTAGTCGGAAAAGGTCAAGAAGGTGCCCCCAAAGGGGAGGTACATCTCACTGCGAGCAAGGCCATTCATGATGGTCGCCATGCCAAACTCTCTCACCCCATACTTGATATTTCTCCCTTTAAACACCCCAGGAGCCACGATCGGGAACTCTTTCATCATCGTCATGTCCGAACCCGACAAGTCGGCCGAGCCTCCAATGAGGAAGGGGAGTTTATTGCCCAAAAGTTTCAAGCAGGCAAAAGAGGCAGATCTGCCGGCAATGGGGGCTTTAATTTCGAGTTTTTTGAGCTGCTCTTCGAGGTCCAAAGGGAGCGCTTTGTCGCGCATCGCCACGAATTGGCCATAGAGATGGGGAAAGATTCTCGCCCACTCGTCAAACCGCTCTTGCCACAACCGTTCGCGGACGACATCCTTTTTAAGTTTTTCTTCGAAGAAGGTGCGGATCGCTTGGGGAATGAAAAAAGGCTCCGCAGGCAAGTCGAGCTCTTGTTTGGTGAGCCGCACCTCTTCTTCACCAAGAGGAGACCCGTGCGCTTCATGAGAGCCTGCTTTATGGGGAGAGCCTTTTCCAATAATCGTTCTTACGACCACAAAAGCGGGTTTCGTCTGTTTTTCGCGTAACTTAGTAAAGAGCGTATCCATCGCATCAAAATCGTAGCCATCAAGTTCGTGCACCTCCCACCCGTAGGCCTTGTAGCGGCTTGCGGTATCTTCGGAGCAACACTCAGAGAGGGGGCCGTCGAGGCAGATTTTGTTGGAGTCGTAGAGCAAGATTAGGTTATTGAGCCCTAAGTGACCCGCTAGAGAAGAGGCCTCCGAGGTGACCCCTTCCATGATGCACCCATCCCCAGCAAGGCAAAAGACCTTATTGTTGAAGATAGAAATTTCGGGAGTATTAAATTTATCGGCCAAGAGCTTGGACGCAAGAGCCAGCCCCACCGCATTGCCCACTCCCTGTCCTAGAGGGCCTGTGGTCACTTCAATCCCATCAGTATGTCCAAATTCAGGGTGCCCTGGGGTTTGGGAGTGGAGCTGCCGAAAGTGCTTAATCTCGTCGAGGGTGAGCTTGTAGCCGCTTAAGTGGAGGCAGGCATATTGAAGCAAGCATCCATGCCCTGCAGAGAGGACAAAGCGGTCGCGGTTGATCCAGTGGGAGTTTTTGGGATTATGCTGCAGCGCAACACCCCAAAGATAGGCCCCTAATTCTGCACATCCCATCGGCAATCCAGGGTGCCCAGAATTCGCTGCTTGCGTAGCGTCCATCGCAATGTCCCGAATCGTCAGCGCAATCTTTCCTAAACTCTTTTTTAGATCATCTTCCATAACAGCCTCCAAGTCGGTTCAACCTTATCGTGCGCGCCTCTTCTATGCAAGATTTCCTTGCCTGATCTCGCTTTTCGTCATAAGATCTTTTCGCATGGATGAAATTCGCTTTCAAAATGCCCCGATGATGCAACTCAGGCCGCAACGAAGATGCCTTCAATCCTCTCTCTTGTCTTCCACTTTCTTATTTCCTGCGATCCTGTTTGCCCGTTGGACTTTGTCTAGATTACCTATTGGCAGGCGCGCTAAGGTCCTCATCATGACCTCGGGTCTTTTGGGTGTCAGCTTCGCTGGTTATCGCTCTTTCACCGGTTTTCCAGAACCACAGAAGGAAAACGCCATCACAAAAGAGGCGCAAGAGACATTGCAGCACATTGCTAAAGCCTCTCCTTACGATACTCTCGATTGGAAAATGGTCGCAGGACCTCTCGCTGGCTATTTTGCTGCAGATATTGGCTCAAAGGCATTTGAGCATTTCCACACTGTCCAAGTCATGCAAGCGGCGCAAGATCAAGAATATGGCTCCTATGCAGTTCCAAGCGTGATTGTGGGCGCCACCGTCGATCAGCTCGATCAGTTCCCGATCGTCAGTCAGTTCCTTCCTAACCCTCAAACCCGTAAATCTGTAGAACAGGCGGTGTGGTTGGCCAAAGAGATCATCGTCACGACGGAGAAGTGGCAAAAATGGCAAAAAGAGCAGGCTATCTTGCAAAGAGAGCAGAAACAGCCGCTGCCTTACCTCAAAGGCACTCTTCTTGAGGAGTTCTTTGGCCCCACCTCCTCTTTGCAGATCGCCGTTTGGGGGAGAAAATGCAAGGAGTCCCTCAAGGGAGCGTGGAGGGGAGGGACTAAATTGGCCAAAGGGGCTGAGATTGGATTCCATGCGCGCCGAATTCATGAAGTCCTGCAAATGCGTCGCAATAAAGAGATCAAGAAAGAGGCGCACCAGCTATTTCTCTACAATGCGGTCTTTGTCTTTTCTCGCTCAAAAAAGTATCTCGAGAAGGCCATCGCGCTTTTAAGTCAATCAGGGCGCCTTTCCTTTGACGTCAACACCATTGCGAAAATTTGTAACGCAGCGAAAAAGGGATGGAAGAAGTGACAACTCGGGTCATTTTAGTGCGGCATGGGGAGATGGATCTCGAAACAGGAGGGCTCTCTCATCTGGGGAGAAAGGGGGTCGAGGAGCTGGGGAAAAAGTTGTTGCAGCAGGGTGTGCATGCAGAGCGCCTTTTTTCGAGTCCCCTTTTGCGGGCCATCGAAACAGCTTACCTATTGCAGTCGATTCTCGGAGGAGAGGTGGAGATCCTTTCAGCGCTGGGAGAGCAGTTTGATGAAAAGGCGCTGTTGCAGAAGGTTGCCTCCTCTCAAACGACTTTTTTTGTCGGCCATGAGCCCTCTTTGCCAGCGTTTGCCCGCCGCCTCACAGGCACTGCCATCTTAGCGACGGGGATGGGGCAGGCAACAGCTGCTCTCATGACCTTTGAAAAGGAGCCTGCTTTAGGCACTGCACAGCTTTTGGCTTATTTGTCGTAATTAATTAACAAACGTTCAAGTTTTGTCCGCACTAAAGCCGGAAGTTGGAGAGCCTCTTGTTCCTGAGCAGCCCACTTTACAATTTCGCTTTCTTCAGCAGCTTTTCCCCCAGTCTTGTGGATGAAAGTTTTTTGGCCATATAAGTAAAGCTTATGTGCTCCACCTTCTGCAGCCTGATGTTCTTGCTTGAGCACCACTAATCTGCTGAAGAAGGCCAGGGCAAAGGGAGCTGTTGTAGAGGTGTAGAGGATTTTTTTATCGATAGTTTGCAGCGCGTCTATGATGCCTTGGCCCCAAGAGGCATGAGTAGTTATCCCCTTCTTGAAGAGTTGCGAAAGGGCGCCAGACCGGACAAGAGCAGTGGCTCCTAAGAGAAGGAGGGTGAGACCGCAAAAGACGTTCCATCTCTTCCCTGATTGATGTAATTGCGTTGTCTGTGTGCAGCTATCTTTAAAGTCTTGAGAAAAGGACAACTGTTGTTCGATGGTGGGAGTTAAGGCTTCTTTTGCTTTTTCTACTGCGATAATTAACACCTTGAATGCTTCAGTTGCAATTGTATTGCTATTTGCTGATAGGTCTTTTAAGCTCTTATTTCTTACAACCTCTTCTTCAAGTTTTTTCTGAGTATTAGCACGATCATTTATAATTTTTTTTACTCCGCAATTAAGAGATTCTCCACGGCCCATTTCTGCGAGCAATGTTGCAAAAAAGTGCCCCTGCTGAAGGATTTTTTTTCTTGTCTTTGGAATCGGATCTTCAGGTGTGGGGGAGATGAAATTTACTACGGTCGCCATCTTGCCTAAGGTTGCCCCGACTAAGTATTTGGCAACTCCTGTCGCACCTTGTTTGAGTTGGTCTGTCGTCTCGTTTCCCGTTATTCCTTCCACGATTTTACTCGTGCCCTCCCCAATACCTTCTGTTACGTGATCGATAGCTCCTTTTTTGAGTTCAAATTGTGCGCATCGATACCTTAAGCCGTTGTATGCGCTCCAGAAAGGTAACAAGTTCGTTTCAAGTGTGATATTTTCTTTTTTAGGAAAGCCGGTCTCTTCAACTTTTTTAATTTGGTGGAGAAGGTTTTTCATAAGTAGGCGGTGAGGTTCGTCCAGCCAATTATATTTTTTCTCCATCTTATCAACGGCCTTTTTGAGTTGATCAAGAGAGAGCTTCATTTTCTCTTCGTTTGTAAAAAAATTATTTAATTCCTGGAGGGAGCGCTCAATAGACGTTTGGTGGGATTGAACGATTCCGTTGGAAATCCTGTGCGCTTGGCTTTCCTTTGAGAAAATTTTGTACTTGTCCGAAAAGTCCGTTAAGGCAATTTGAACGTTTGCAAGAGCGGGAATTTTGGAATCAATGTTTATTTCAAATAATTTTTTCCAAGAAGAATAACCACTGTTTTTGCCATGCTCGATCGCTTCTTCAATCGTTTTAAGGCATTGAAGTGGCTCTGCATTTTCTTGCTTTGTGAGCTCATTTTTTTTGACAAAAAATTGATAATTTTTCAGATAATCAAAAATTTCATTATTTAATTTTTCCAGTGAAGAGAGGGGGGATACTTCTTTTTGATTTAAAGATACTACCCATTGAGGTTGTCCTGTGACATTAAATTTTTCTATCGTGTCTGACATCGATCTCTCTTTGCTAATCTGTAATTGTTTGATTGTGGCAATGATAAAGGAGAAGAGATTATAAATCAATATTACAAATATGTAAATATTTAATTTATCTTCTCGTAAGCCACTTCTAGCTCGTTTTGAAAGGTGAGATAGGGTTGTGTTTCTTGGAGAGAGACAAAACGGATCAGATCCAGGGCCTTTGGATTTTTTTGCACAAAGTCCTGTGCGGCTCGTAATGCAATTTTTGACGATCCCTTATCTGCATAAAAACCGAAAATATCAGCGCTTAAGAAAGGAATCGCAAGAGAGCGAATCCCCTTCTCTTTCGCGAGAGTAAAAGTAGCTGTATAGGCCTCGTAGAGCAGGCGGCAAGACTCTTCATGCTGAGAGGGGCTATAGACAGGCCCTACAGCGTGAATAACGTGTTTCAGTGGGGTCTTATCTAGGTATTCTTTTTTGTCTTTCTCTGTCGCTTTTGAATGATTTTTCATGAACTCTGTGAGAGAAATGGAGCCAGCGGAAGTGAGGACGGCCGTCCCCGTTGGAGTGCCCCCAATGTTGTTGCATTCCTTTTGGACGTTGCCAGATTTATCCGCTTTTTTAATCGCTCCCGCCACTCCACCTCCTAGTTGCAGTTGAGCATTAGCGGCATTGACAATAGCTTCTACATCGATATTGGCAACAATATCTTGAATTTTTAACTCAAGTACCGTCGAGCTATCAGTAAATTTGACAGTATAGCAGGGTGTTTTTGTGAGAGTTCCTCCCCCTTTTTGAGGCAGATACTTCTCTGAGACAGGGGTTTCCTTGGGATTGAGGGTAGGTTTTTTGGTAGGATGACTCGAGTGATGAGGGGGTGTTTTTTGGGACAAATCTTTCGGTATTCCCACTTTTGCATAGGTATAGCATGCCGGAAGCACTGCGGCAAGAGCTGCTGCAGAGGCAATAGCGCTAGGCTTTGCTCTAAGGGTAAAATGCCCGAACAGGACGGTAGCGACAGGTAAGACAAAAGTAAGAGCCCCACCGACTTTAGCCTCGGTGGACCAAGAGGTGGGGCTGATGGAATTAGAACCCAAAAGATGACCTTACTTCAATAAACGTTCGAGTTTTGTCTGCACCAAAGGTGGGATAGCCAGCGTATCTTTTTGCTGGATCGCCCAATCTTTGACGGCGGTATCTTCAACTGCTTTTCCAGTATTGTGGATCGCGTCTTTTTGGTGATACAGATAAAGTTCCTCCGCCGCTTTGGTCGCAGCATTATGCTCTTTTTTGAGCACAATAGCCTTAGCCAAGAAGGCCAAAGCGACAGGAGCTGCTGCTGAAGTGTAGAAGAGTTGCGTCTCCACACGCTTCATCACGTTTGCTAAGCGTTCCACATGGATGTTGAGCTTTGGGATCACGTTTCCTAAAGATTTATTTGCGGTCGCTCCCTTTTTTAAGAGCTGCGAAAGGGAGCCAGAGCGGAGAAGAGCTGCAGCTCCTAAGAGGAAAAGGCTCACTCCACAAAAGGCGCTCCATCTGCTCCCTGCTCGGTGCATGTTCGTCGTCTGTGTGAAAAAAGCCTCGTAGTCCTTTTGACGAGCTTGAAGGCAGGGGGTTAGTGAAGCCTCAATGGTCTCTTTAGCTTCCTTTACCTTGGTCTTTAGGAGATTTAGAGCCGCTTGAGCTAAAGATTTTTTCTCATTGTATTGGCTCTTAAGTTGCTCGACTTTTGGTTTCTGTTCTAGAACTTTTTTATTTTCGTTCTCAAAGTTTTCCAATTGAGTCGCTGCAGATTCAATTTTTTTATAATTGCTTTTTATGTTGCTACAGTTATCAATGATGGTCTGTCTAATAGAGTCCATGGTGGTTTCAGAGCTTACAATTTGTTTCAACATTCCGCCTAAGATAAAGTTGAAGGGCTCACCTGCCTTAAGGATTGCTGCACAAGAGGAATGATAGCTTTTTAACTGCTTTAAAAGTTCAATTTTATTATCTGGAGCGAAAACTATTGACTTAGCATTTTCTACTTGTAATTTTAGGTCTTTAATAAGTTCTTCCCAATCCGTAGAAGGCTTCTTATTAAATTGGGTAATCGCTGAAGAGATATTATCGATATACATATCAATAAATTTTTTGCATTGAATTGCGGAATCAATCGTGGTTCTCAATTGACTTGTATTGTGTAAAGACCTTTCGAGTTCCTTCAATTGATTTTCCGACTCTTCGGTGAGATTGGAAGTTTTACGATAAGATTCGTAGCGCTCTTCGAAAGACGTTTTCGCTTGGGCCACATCTGCCAAAGAGATCATAACGGGATTAATCTCAATCTTTTGCAATTTCTTCACGTTCTCCGAGTTCACTTTCGTACCGATAGCAGTCGCGATCTTTTCCAAGATCTCAAGAGGAGCTTGGCTGTCTGACTTCTTTTTGTCAGATTCTGCAAGAGAAGATTGATGGATCTTGAGGTGATCAAAAACTTTTACATGCAGTTGTTCAAGAGAATTTGGATTGATGGGAGAGGATGTTCTGTTATTTATCGCTTCAATCCACCGAGGCTGCCCAGTTGCATCCACTTGTGTTACGTCTGTCATAGGTAGCTCCTAGTTATTTCGTAATGTTTTGAAAGGTTCCATTACAACATTACAAGAATTAAATGTCAAGAATTTGCAAAAGTCTGGTGATATTATTTTTTGTTTTATAAAAATATTTAAATATCAATTACGCAATTTACAGTTACCTAGCCAGCTATTCTTTTAAATGAGATCGGGAATCCATGTTTGAAGCTGTCTTTTCACTGCGGAGGGCATGTTTTCATGTTGTTCTGCCCACACTCTCAACGCTGGATAGGGCAGCATCTCTTGACGAGTTTCAATTTCTAAACATTGTTTATAGTTGAGGAGCTCTGCAAACGCATGAAAAGCCGCCACGTCCTCTTTCTCAGCCAAGATCAACCGAGGTCCAATGCTGAGCACGAAAGGAAGAGCTGCCATCGCTGAGAAGGTGAGAGGCTCGAGTTGAGTCGTAAAGTGAGTAAAGTGATCGATGTAAGGGCGCAAGGATTGACTCACGCGGGAGAGGAAGTTTTGTTGATCGTTCATTTTTTGTAACAACTGTGAGAGCTTGCCTAAACGGGCTGCGATGGCAAAGCCAAGAAAACCGGCGCTCAAAAGGCAGATTGCCGTGGCTCCTCTTTTCCATCTGCTATAGAAAACAACAGATTTATAAGAGTTTTCTTTGGCTTGTAGGTGAAGAGCAGATCGGGTTGTCGAGGGGGTAAAATGCTCTTTCACAGCAGCTAGATCTTCTTTTGTTTTTTGGAGAGTTTTTTCCAGTTTGGTTTGCGCTTCTGAGAGGGCTTGAGTGGTCTCGGTAATCTTTTGTGTAAGAGTTTGGATAGAGGTTTTGATCTTCAGAAGCTCTTTAGGGGCCTCTTCGATCTCGTCTTTTAATTCTCCTAATTCTTGTTCCAGCGAAATTTCGTCAATTTCAAGACCGACGAGAATGCGCCATTCTTTATAGACAACTTCAAGCTGTTTTTCCAGCTCTGTTCTTTTATTTGAGAAGCCTTCAGAGGATATAAGATTGTTTTTTTCCAGTATATTTTTTGCGAATGTTGAGTTAAAGGGTATAAAATTAATTCCCTGTTCCACCCAGCCGAGTGTGATTATTTTTTTGATCAAGTCGTTAAGAAGATCGTAGTTTTCACCTGTCTTCTGATTTTTAAAATTAATGATCGCTTGCTTCGCTTCTGTGATATCGAGCTTTTTTTCTGGGCTAAGTTGTTTTAATTCGTCTAAACGAGTTGAAAGGAGATCAAGAGCAGCATTTAAAGTGACAGCATGAGCAATGGTGTTTTTTATGTTATTGAGTTCTGTTTCTTTAATTTGTTTTTTGTTTTGTAATTCTGTTGGAAGTTTTTCAAGATTTTCCTTTTCTTGCGTCGCTCTTACTTTTTTTTTCTCGAGGTTTGTCAGGTCTGTTTGCAGCTTTTCCAACTGCTGTTTTTGCTGTGTTAAGAGGGCGAAAGTCTCTTTAATAGGCGTAAATTCGTCTGAAAGGTCCGGTTGGAGAGCTTGAGCCAGTTGTTCAAGATTAGGAGACGTAATTTCTGCGAGTGTTAGGGGAACAAGGGAGCTAATGGTTGCGAGCGTCTGACGAAGTAGAACGGACTCACGAGGGGTATATTGGGATAAATATTTTTCCAGATCTTGGTTAAGGGGTAGGAGCCCATGGGTGTTGTTTTTAAAATAACTTTGATCGATGGGTACATCCATGTTCATTTCCTCCAAAATAATGGAACCATTTTCTCAAGAATGGCTATTAGAAGCAAGGTGAAGTTTAAATATTAAGAGTTGATGAGGGTAGTTATTTAATAGATCTATAAAATAAAAAATATTTTTCCATAAGAAATCGAGCATGGGCACGCATGTTATTGCTGAAAAATTTGTAAATGAAGATTTTTTGCCACAGAGAACACAGAGAGTACAGAGGAAAGACAAAAACGGCAGATAGGAAAATGCGGCAATGATTTTCAAGAAACGAACGGGAAGGTTATTGTCGTGAGCAACAAAATGGGGCAAAAAATAGGCAGCGCACATGAAAAGCGATCAGGTAAGGCGGAAATTTCTCGATTATTTTCAAAAACAGGGGCACTTGATTGTCCCTTCATCTCCTGTTGTGCCCCATGGGGATCCCTCCCTGTTGTTTTGCAATGCGGGGATGAATCAATTTAAGGATGTTTTTCTAGGGCGTGCCAAGCGAGAGAGTCAGCGGATTGCGGATGTGCAAAAGTGCATTCGCGTGGGGGGAAAGCACAACGATTTGGAGAATGTGGGGCATACAAGGCGCCACCTGACATTCTTCGAGATGCTTGGGAATTTCAGCTTCGGCGACTACTTCAAAAAGGAGGCGATCCGCTTTGCCTGGGAGGTGTCTGTTGAGGTCTTGGGCTTTGAGCACGAGCGGTTGTGGGTGAGTGTGTTTCGAGAGGATGATGAGGCCTTTGAGCTTTGGACGAAATACTTGCCTGAAAAAAGGATTGTCCGCTTGGGAGAGAAGGATAATTTTTGGGTGATGGGAGATGTGGGGCCTTGTGGCCCCTGTTCGGAGCTCTTATTTGATCGGGGGGAGGCCTATGGAACGGCAAAAAGTCCTTACGAAGATACCCCGGGAGAGCGGTTTGCAGAATTTTGGAATCTCGTGTTTATGGAGTTTAATCGCGATGAACGGGGGCAGATGACCTCATTGCCGAGTAAAAATATCGACACGGGAGCTGGTTTAGAGCGGGTTTGTGCGTTTTTACAGGGGGTCGATTCTCTCTTTGAAACCGATGCTTTTGCCCCTTTGATCGCTCACGTGGGGAGATTGTGTGGAAAACCCTATCGAGGTGAGGCGCCATTTAAGGTGATTGCCGACCACTTGCGCTGCTTGGCCTTTGCGATCAGCGATGGGGTGCAGCCGAGCAATGTTGAAAGGGGGTATGTGCTGCGCAAGGTGCTCAGAAGGGCTGTCCGCTATGGAAGGCAACTTGGGTTAGAGCGGCCGTTTTTAGGGGAACTTCTCCCTACCCTCGAGGAGCAGATGGGGGAGACTTACCCTGAGCTCAAAACAGCGCGGGGGAGGATTGAGGAGATTTTGCACCTCGAAGAAGAGGCGTTTTTGCGGACCTTAAGACGGGGAGGAAACCTCATGAAAGAGGTGATGGAGCGCTCCCTCTCTTCGAAGCAAATCTCAGGGGATGATGCCTTTACTCTTAAAGACACCTATGGCTTGCCCATTGAAGAGGTGTGTTTAATGGCGCTCGATGAAGGGGTCTGTGTCGATTTGATCCGCTACCAAAAGCTCGAAGAAGAGGCGCGCGAGCGGTCGCGCAAAGTCCACAAAAAAACAGCGCAAGTGGCTGAATCTGGGATTTTTAATGCTCTTAAGCCAGTTGCCTTTGTCGGCTACTCCTCTTTAGAAGTTGAAGGATTAGTGATCGCTTTAGTGCAGGAGGGGAGCTTAGTCAATGCCCTTTCTGGAGAGGGGATGGTGGTCCTCTCTTCCACTCCTTTCTACGCCGAAAAAGGGGGGCAGGTGGGCGATAGTGGCGTTTTAGAGGGTGAACAGGGCTCGATGGAAGTGAGCGAAACTGTAGAACCTTATACAGGCATCATCGCCCATGTGGGGAGAGTCGAAGGGACACTGCATGTCGGGGATAAGGTGAAAGCAAAAGTTGACAAAGAGCGCAGATGGCGCATCACCCATTACCATACAGCGACCCACCTTCTCCATTGGGCGTTGCAGGAGGTGTTGGGAGCTCATGTGGCTCAAGCGGGCTCTTTGGTCTCACGTGATCGGCTCCGCTTTGACTTTTCCCACCATAAGGGACTCTCGCAAGAGGAGATTCGGCGGATCGAGGATCTCGTCAACCAGAAGATTCAAGAAAATAGGGAGGTGGCGACTTACGAACTTCCCTTCGGAGAGGTGAGAAATCGGCCAGAAATTAAGCAGTTTTTTGGTGATAAGTATGGAGATCAGGTGCGGGTGGTAGACTTAGGCGAGTCCAAAGAGCTCTGCGGGGGGACCCATGCGCAAAGGACGGGAGACATCGGATATTTTGTCATCCTCGAGGAGCGCTCCGTAGCAGCAGGTGTGCGGCGCATTGTGGCTCTGACGGGGGCCGAGGCGATCGAACATGTGCGGGGGTTGGAGCGGGTGTTAGAAGATTTAGCCTCTTTTTTGGGGACGAAGCGGAGCTCCTTACTTGAGAAAGTGGAGCTTTTGTCCAGAGAAAATGCCACCTATGCGCAAGAGATGAAGCGGGCCAAAAGGGGGCAGCTAGAGCAGCTAGCGGAGCAGTTAGTTGCTAAGGGACAAGAAGGTCGACTCGTGGAAGAGGTGGCGTGCGAAAGCGATCAGCTGAAAGAGCTCGTTGAGGTGGTCTCCGAGCGTTTTTCTGGCCTCGTCGTTTTAGGAAGCCGCTCAAATGGGAAATGCTCTTTAGTGGCTAAAGGGCCAAAGGCGGCAGAGCTGATTCGCCTGATCGCCCCCTTCGTCGAGGGGGGAGGGGGAGGCAAAGGGGACTTTGGGCAAGCGGGAGGGAAAAAACCAGAAGGGTTGCCAGAGGCGCTTGAGAAGGCCAGGCAGTGGAAGAGCTAGAGTATTTTAAACGGGCGTTAGCTCGCGGGCAATCGGTGGTGATCGAGGAGTTGTGGCAAGCGCCCAAGGCTTATCTCGCCACGTTAGCAGCCCAAGTGACCGGCAAACATCTCGTGATTGTGACGGAAGGGGAATTAGAGCTCGATTTTCCCTATTTTCGCACCTCAGGGGTCCGCTCTTTTCCCGCCTGGGACACCTTTCCAGGGGAGGAGATTCCCCCGAGCTCCGATATTGTCGGGCGTCGCTATCGCCTTTTGCGCGAAATTTTAAGAAATGAAGAGCGCTTCATCATCCTCACCTCTTTGCAAGCCCTTTTGGAACCGACAATCTCTCCCGAGAAGCTGCAGCTAGGCTCTTTTGAGCTTAAGGTGGGGCAGGTTGTTGAGTTTGAGAGTCTCGTGACTCTCCTCGCAGACAATGGCTATTTGCAGCGAGCTGTTGCTTCCGATAAGGGGGAGTTTGCGGTGCGCGGAGGCATCATCGACCTTTTTCCGGTCGATTCCCCAGACCCAATGAGGATCGAATTTTTTGGCGACACGATCGAGGCGATCCGCCTTTTTGATCCCATAGGGCAAAAGTCTTTACAGGGGGTCGAAAAGGGCTCTTGGACTCCTGCTCAGGAGCTTGCCCTCGAGCGCTCCTCCACTCTTTTCGATTATTTAGGGGAAGAGCTCCTTTTGGTGATCGATGATTTATCCGCCTTTGAAGATCGGATCGTCGAATTAAATCAGCAGTTTGATCTTCGCCCTTTTCAGAAAATCCTTTGGCCTAAAGAGAAGTTAGAGGCGCTCAGCCCCGTTAAGAAGGGGGCGGAGGGGTTGATCACCTTTTCTTTGTGGGATCAGGAGATCGAGGCAAAGAGGCTAAGATCCCCTTTTGAGCCCCTTGAAGAGATCCAAGAGCTGCAAGAAAGGGGGTTAGATCTCCATTTTGTGACCGAAAATGAGAGCCAAGAGCAGCATGTGCGGGATCTGTTACCTCAAGTGCATTTTGCGGGCTGCACTTTCGAGCGAGGGTATTTGAGCTCTGGCTACATTTTGGGGCAAGACGCGGTGATTCCCCTGGCGTTTTTTACAGGCCACCACAAAGTGCGGCGCGATAAGCAGCGCAGCACTCACCACACTGCCCCCATCGACTATCAAGAGCTCCTCGTTGGCGATTTGGTCGTCCACTTTCATCAAGGGATTGGCCGTTTCTTGGGGTTTGAAAAGAAAAAGGATCATGAGGGGATCGAAAGGGAATTTTTGGCTCTCGAATATGCAGAGAAGGGGAAGCTTTTTGTCCCTTTGACCCAAGCGCATCTTTTGAGCAAGTACATCGGCGCTCACTATGAGGAGAGGCCCAAGCTCTCTCAATTGGGCTCCCCTCGATGGGCAAAGATCAGGGCATCGACGGAACTGGCGATTCGGGACTATGCGGCAGATCTTCTGAAGATGCAAGCAGAGCGGGAGGTGGCACAAGGCTTTGCCTGTGAGGCCGACTCTTCGGAGATGCTCCGTTTTGAGAGAGATTTCCCTTATGTCGAAACAGAGGATCAATTAGCAGCTATCGCCGCTGTTAAAAAAGATATGCAAGACCAGCGCCCCATGGACCGGCTCGTCTGTGGCGATGTGGGGTATGGAAAGACAGAAGTGGCGATGCGCGCTGCTTTTAAGGCGATTGTCGATGGGGGCAAGCAGGTCGCTGTTCTTGTCCCCACGACAGTGCTTGCGATGCAACATTTTGAGACCTTTTCTGAACGGATGGAAAATTTTCCGATCAGGGTCGCTGTCCTCTGCCGCTTTCGGAGCCCCAAAGAGCAGAAAAAAACGTTAGAAGAGGTGAGGCAAGGGAGCGTTGACCTGGTCATTGGGACCCATCGCCTCTTATCGCAAGATGTCGGCTTTAAAAACTTAGGGCTGATCATCATCGATGAGGAACAAAAATTTGGGGTGCGGGTCAAAGAGCGCCTGCGCAATTTTAAGGTGGGTGTCGACTGCCTGACGATGAGCGCCACTCCCATTCCGCGGACTCTTTATTTCTCTTTGATGGGAGCGCGTGATCTATCGGTCATCAATTCCCCCCCATCTGATCGCCTTCCGATCAAGACAATCCTTTGTGAAGATGACGATGAGACCCTCCAACTTGCTATTAACCGCGAGCTCAATCGAGGAGGGCAGGTCTATGTGATCCACAACTTGGTGGAGACGATTCTCTCTTGTGCGGAAAGGGTGCAGCGGCTCGTCCCCACAGCGCGGATCGTCGTGGGGCATGGGCAGATGGATGGAGATGCGCTAGATGAGGTATTTCATGCTTTCAAGTCGGGCGCTGCAGATGTTTTAGTAGCGACCACGATTGTGGAAAATGGGATCGATATCCCCAATGCCAACACCATCATCGTTGAGCGGGCCGACTGTTATGGACTTGCCGACCTCTATCAGCTGCGTGGGCGTGTGGGGCGGTGGAATCGACGCGCCTTTGCCTATCTCTTTATCCCCAAAAAGCGCGCTTTGGCGGAGTGGACCGAAAAGCGCCTCTCAGCCCTGCTCGAGATTGGGGGGTATGGGGGAGGGATGAAGTTGGCGATGCGCGATTTGGAGTTGCGAGGCGCTGGCAACTTGTTGGGGACGCAGCAATCGGGCCACGCCTCTGCGGTGGGGTTCCATCTCTATTGCAAGTTGCTCAAGCGGCAGATCGAGGGGTTGCAGGGAAAAGGGCCCTTCTTTTATGCAGAAACGCGCCTAGAAATTCCTGTCTCGGCCCATTTGCCCGCCTCCTACGTCAACGACACCAATTTGCAGCTGCAGTTTTATAGTCGTTTGGGGGAAGCCTCTTTGGAGCAAATCGATGAGATTGCTCTAGAATTGCGCGATCGCTTTGGCCCCTTGCCTGAGGAGGCGCTGTATCTTTTGGCTGTCATGCGGATTCGCGCTGTTGCCAATCAGAAAAGGGTGATCCGCGTCACCCTCAAGAAATACACCCTCGTTCTCGAAACGGCGCAAGGGACCAAGAGCACCTTAATTGCGGCCCCTAAAAGCCCACACGAGCTCGAGAAGAGGATCATTCAAGAGATACAGAAGTTTTAGAGAGTTGAGAAAAGATGTTCTTGACGCTTGTCAATAACATTGTTATTTTCGTGCCTGCTCAACCCATAGGGAGGCAACCAGTGAAGCTATTTAGAGAGAATCCCATCCTTTTAATATGGCTATTGGGACTCACAGCTCTAGTCATTTTTTCTTTGTTTCACGTCAAAGTTACCATTAACCTTCAGACGCCACAAGAAGCACATGTTTCTGTTAAAGCAAACCATTCAACAGTAATCGAAGGGGAGAAAAAATGAAGAAAATTTTGCTGGTTATTTTAACTGGAGTGCCAGCCCTAGCGTTCTCAATGAATATCCGTGTAGACATCGATATCAATGTCATCAATGGCGATGGAACTTTAGCTGCTGGAGATAAAAATAATACTAACGAAGAACGGAATCAAAGCGGCTCCGAAACGCATGAAGAGCGGAATCAAAATCGATAGGAATATCTTTCTCTAGTCGTGAAGGCGTCTTCCAGGGCCGCGACGCGCCCCCTTAGAATGGGATTTTTCAATGATCTGACGGGTCTCCTGGAGGACCCGTACACCCATGTCTACATGATTGGCCATATGGTTTTCAAAGACCTGCTGGGAACTCGATTTCGTTTTCACCCCCCCTTGCATCAGCGGAAGATCAGAGACGATCAAAAGAGCGCCCAGAGGCAATTTATATCGGTAGCTAGCCACAAAGAGAGTAGCGCATTCTAGCTCAATAGCTTGCGCTCTTGTGGCCATCACTTTTCGTTTGAACTCTTCGTTGAATTCCCAAAAGCGTTTGTTCATCGTGTAGGTGATGCCGATGTGATATTCGAGGTCTTGGGTCTGTAGAACATCGGTCACGGCCCGTTGCACTACAAAGTTGGCGAGCGCAGGCACTTCTGGAGGAAAGTAGAAATCGCTTGTCCCATCGCCTCGAATTGCAGCGATAGGGACAAAATAGTCGCCCACCTTGTAGTGACGGCGCAAGCCTCCGCACATGCCTAGGAGCAAGCTGGCTTTGAAGGGAAGGTGGGCGCACACGTCGACCACGAGAGCAGCTGCTGGGGAGCCAATTTTAAAATCGAGAAAACTAATGTCTTCTTCAGGGCTATGGGCCACTTTGAACATGGCCCCTTCGTAGGTCTTGAGGCCCCTCTTCTGTGCAAAATACTCGACATAACGGCTAAAGTTGGTCAAGAGGAGGTAAGAACGGTATTCATCTACGGGGGAGCCAGAATAGCGCTCTAAAGTATCGCGGGCAACTTGAGATTCGAGCTGTTCGCCTACATTTGGGAAGGCTGACTGTTCGTCCATATTTTGTAAGAGTACATGATCGCCCTTTTCCTTTTCCAAGGATTTTATTCGAGCAGCACAAAGATTCTCTTGGCTTTTGGCGGTTTTATCGGCTATAAGACCGACTGCAGAAAAATTGGCTGTCGTATAGAGGAACTTTCTTTTTATCATCAAGGAGTGTTAAAAAATGAAAAAAAGTTTAATTTTCGCGGCTCTTCTATCTTTTTGCCTTCCTTTTTGCAGTGGTTTAGCAATAAAATCAGCACATGATCTTAACTATGATACCAACGTTGCAACTTGTCCTAGATGTGGCGAAACATTTTTGGTGGGCGCAGGTCACAGATGTAGGGGTTAGGGGTCTTTAAATTCATGGAACAGCTACAAACCATTACCGTCCGCAATCAGGTTGGAGCAGTTGGCCTGATTGCAGGTACATGTATCGGGGCAGGTATTTTGGGATTACCTGTAGAAACAGCTGCCGTAGGCTTCATTCCCTCTCTTATTCTCTACGCCATCTGCTGGTTTTTCATGTCCTGGACAGGCTTGATCTTTGTGGACATCTTCGACAAGGCCCGTAGTTGTACTAGCTTCATATCTTTAGCGCGTTTCTCTTTTGGCCCAGTGGGTGTTGCTCTTACTGCTGTTGTCTATGCAGGGTTATTCTTTACTTTGATGGCGGTGTACATGAGAGGAGGCGGGGGCCTGGTTGCGTTATGTCTGTCGCCCTCACCCCCTTTATGGATTGATACCACAGCCTTTGTGGTGCTCTTGACCCCCTTGATGTTGATGGGTATGCGTGTGATTGGTTCTGTTAACGCTCTTTTACTCTGTGTCATGGTCGCCGCCTATTTGTTATTCGTCGTAGTTTGTTTTCCGTGCATCGATATGCAGCTGTTAGAACGGGCAGAATGGGGAAATATGGGATTAACATTTCCCATCATTCTCACGGCGTTTGGTTTTCAAGGAGGCGTTCCCACACTTCTCAAGCAACTGAACTATGACAAAGGGGCAGCTAAGCGAGCGATTGTTGTAGGAAGCTTGTTGGCATTTGCTGTGTATATCCTGTGGCAAGCGCTCATCTTGGGCACGATTCCCTATGCGGGAACAACAGGATTACAAGCAGCTCTTGCAAACGATCAAACGGCCATTGCTCCATTACAGACAAGCGTAAGAAGCTCTTGGATCTATCCTTTAGGGACGGTTTTCGGTCTTTGCGCTTTAGCTAGCTCTTTTCTGGGTGTCGGCATCTCACTTGTCGATTTCTTGGCTGAAGGGAAAAGCTTGCGCTGGAGACGTGTTTCTTATCTAGGAGTAATAGCTATTCCATATCTCCTTGCGATTCAAAATGTACCCATATTTTACCCCGCCTTGAGATATGGAGGGGGATTAGGGTGCCTCTTGCTGCTTGTCGTTCTTCCAACAGCTGTTTTTCAAAAGAGTGTACAAGGCCATTCTAAGAGCGGAATTTATATTCTTTGGGCATTTGTTAGCCTAGCTACTTACTATGAAATAGCTCATTTTTTAAATTAGATATTTGCATTTTTGGATCACTTCCCAAAAAGTGGACATTCGCGATTTGTGCAAAAGTACACCTTTGTCTTTCCGCAAGCCGAGCAACGTTTATGCTTGATAGAATCGGCACATACACCCGCCTCTACGATCTCAGCAACGAAACCATGCTCTGTATGCAAGACACAGGATGCTCTAAGCATCATTCCGTTATACGCTACAAACAATCCGTCTTCGATCACAATGATTTGATCTCTTGAGACGGGGATGTGTTGAATAGATTTTTCTGCGGTTGAGGAAAGCGCAAATAAGAGGCGCAATGAGCGCGCATGCGATTAAGGTGAGTGTTTTCAAGGGAGTTCTGCTGGTTTGAATTTTTTTGACATCGCCTTCAAAACTAATATCAGAGCTGGTTTTTAGCAATCCTAAAGTTAAGTGAGCAATTCCCTTCAACAGCCCCTTCAGCTATAATCGCCCAAAATTCTCGGGAGGGAGAGATGGCGAGCATCAGCACCAATGATTTGCGTCAAGGAGCCAAAGTAGAAATGGATGGGCAACCTTATGTGGTTGTTGGGATCGAATTTGTAAAACCTGGAAAAGGGCAGGCGTTTAACCGTGTCAAAGTCAAGCATTTGGTCACGGGGCGTGTCATTGAGCGCACTTTTAAATCGGGTGAAAAAATCGAAGAAGCAGACATTCAAGAAGCGGCGATGCGCCTCCTCTATACAGTGGGTGAGGATGCTGTGTTTATGGATGACAAAACATTTGAGCAGATCACTATTCACAAAGAGGCGCTTCACGCGGTCTCCGAGTGGCTCAAAGAAGATGTCCTCTATGATGTGGTGATCTACAAGGAGCAGCCTATTTCTGTAGAGCCTCCCACCTTCATGGAGTTGAAGATCACCCAGTGTGATCCCGGAGTAAGGGGAGATACCGCTTCTGGAAAAGTTTTAAAGCCAGCGGTGACCGAATCGGGAGCTAAGGTGCAAGTGCCGATCTTTATCGACGAAGGGGAAATTTTAAAGATCGATACTCGCACAGGAGAGTATGTCTCGCGTGTTAGCTGATCGAGCAGTCATGCTCGCAGCTGCTCGCCATTTTTTCTCCAAGCGGGGGGTGATGGAGGTCGATTGCTCGGCGTTGCGCCTCTACCCTACAGCAGATGCCCATATCGAGCCCCTGCGTGCGGGGAATTTCTACCTCCATACTTCTCCTGAATATGCGATGAAGACCCTTTTGTGCTTGGGGAGCGGTGACATCTATCAACTGGGGCATGTGTTTAGGGCCAATGAGGAGGGGAGGCGGCATCGCCCTGAGTTCACCCTCGCCGAGTGGTACAGGCTTGGCTTTTCGCTCCAACAGATGATTGACGAGACGATCGCCTTCGCTGAGCTTTTTATAGGGCCCCGCCCCGTCCAACAATTTTCTTATGCAGAGGCATTTGCCCGCTTTGCCCCCAATGATGAGCGGGATCCCCATTTAGTCTTAGCGACGGTGATTGAGCCTGCTTTTGATCCCCATTTTTTTACGGTGATCACCGACTTTCCCCCGCACGAGGCGGCTTTAGCGCAGATCCATCAGGGGGTTGCCAAACGCTTTGAGTTGTTTTGTGAGGGGTTAGAGCTTGCCAACGGCTACTTCGAGCTAGAAGATCCTCAGGAGTATCGGCTTCGGGGTGTGGGCGATGAAGAGCTTTTGGCTGCGTTAGAAGAGAGAGGGCTTCCCCCCTGCTCTGGGGTGGCAGTAGGCTTTGATCGTTTGATGATGGCTCGCCACGCGACTGACGACATCAAAGATGTGCTGCATGACTTTACCCAGGAATTATACCAATT
>JAFEGQ010000179.1 GCA_018239785.1 Verrucomicrobiota bacterium | reverse complement strand
GTTCCCCGGGAATTTACGCTTGTGGAGACACCTCTGGCGGCGGAACAAGAAATTGGTCTACGAGTCATGTGTCGTCGAAGCAAGAATTAATGAGTGGAATATTTGTCCATAAATTATAGAACGGGCTGTCTAAGAGGTTCTCCTTTCCAGCGGTTGAGTTCGTCTTCAATGGATCGTTCCATACCATTGTTCTGCCAAATTGGGTATTTTACGGGGGGTATTTTAGCCAATTTTGGCTGAAATCGGATTCATATTTCATAAATTGTTAACGACGTGTTGCTTATGTAAGAGACTGTAAGCATTACTTTTTAACGTTAGGCAAAGGTTGCCGATCATTTAGAGATGGTTTATCCTTTCCTGATTTTATGAGTGAATCTCACCTTTCAACAGGTGGCTCTATCCTCAGTGGAGCCCTCTTTGTCGCAGGAACCTCCGTAGGAGCGGGCATGCTCGCGCTCCCCTTTGTGACGGGGATTGCGGGCTTTTGGCCAGCCATGAGCATCAACTGCCTCTGCTGGCTGTTCATGCTCTGCACAGGGCTCCTCTTTTTGGAAGTAACCCTTTGGATGCCAGATGGAGCTAATCTTCTCTCGATGGCTTATCGATTTTTAGGCAGATGGGGCTGGATCGTGGCGGGGTGTGGCTTTCTCTATCTCTACTACTGCCTCTTAGTAGCCTATTTTTCAGGGGGATCTGCCCTTTGGGGCGAAGCCTTCTTGCAAATTTTTGGGCTCCATATGTCTCCCCACCTGGCCTTGGTCTCTTTTGCGGGGATATTCGCGCTCATTGTTTTTTTAGGCACCTGGGTGAGCGACAAGCTCAATTTTGCCCTCATGGCGGGGCTGATTATCTCCTATCTCCTTTTAGTGGGAGTCGGAAGTAGCGAAGTGATGCTCGAAAATCTTGCGGGGAAAGGGAGGTGGGGCTTGGCCTTTTTAGCGATCCCCACGGTCTTTAGCGCTTATGGCTACCATAATGTCATCCCTTCGATCTCCACCTACCTCAAAAGAGATGCTCATAAACTCCGTTTAGCCATTGTCATTGGAACCTCTATTCCCTTTATTGTCTTTGCGGTTTGGCAGTGGCTCATCATTGGAACCGTTCCCACCGCTTTACTTGAAATCACCAGAGATGCAGGGGAATCGATCGCTCAGCCCCTCTCCCAAGTGGTCCAAAATCGGTGGGTTCCAACGTTGACCAGATATTTTGCCCTCTTCGCCATCCAAACCTCGATCCTCGGAGTAGGCATCTCGATGGTCGACTTTTTAGGCGATGGGACGGGGATTCGAAGAAAAGGGTTAGGGCGCCTTCTGTTGGCTATCATGGTCTTTTTCCCTCCTTTCCTCTTTGCTTACTTTGATCCCACCCTTTTCTTTAAAGCACTGCACTATGCAGGTGTGTTTGGAGAAGCGGTTCTCAACGGGTTTTTCCCCGTGATGATGGTGTGGGTGGGGCGCTATCGATGCCACCTTACCTCTGACTATCAGCTCCCAGGGGGGCGATGGCTCTTGTCTCTCCTGCTCGCCATCACCTTTGGCATCATCGGATTTGAAATTATGCAGCTCATCGAGCGCTCTTTCTCATAATTATACCGATCCCGGGAAATCGATATTATTTAGGGCGCAGAATTTTGACCTTCTTGACCGGTTTTGCGTGCATCCGGATGCCGCGCGCTTTCACCCCTTTAACGGGGACTTGATCGAGGGGGAAGTCGAGCTTGCGGGAGGGCTTGTTCCCGTTTGCTTTGAATTCGATCTCAACAGCTACGTTCTCATCGGTCGTCAAAAACTCCAGGCGAGCCTCCTCAGGGAGATAAGGGTAGGTCCGCTCGAGGATGAACTTGTCGACGACAAAGCGCTTGACGTAGGCGCACTTGCTCTTTTCATCGATATAAAGGGCCCTAAAGAGGGTCTTTTTGTCAGCCACTCCCACGTAGATGGTGGTGGTGTCATCTTGGTTGGCGTAAAGCTTCTCGGGGACGTTGACGACGCGGTAGGTCCCTTCTTTAGAAATGAGGAGGAGCTTGTCGAAGTTGGTGCACTCAATGGAGCTGTCGGAGGAGATTTTTGTGCCGATGAAGCCCGTTTGAGGGTCAAACCCGACCTTCACTTTTTGCGCTGCAATGGCCCGTTTGTCAACTTGCTCAATATGCTCGATGACGGTGCGTCGTGGGAAAAGAGAGCCGTAAGTTTTAAGGAGCTCTTTGAGGTAGTCGGTGGTGAAGCGTTTGAGCTGTTTTAAGTGCTTTTCGATCTCTTGGAGCCGCTCTTCAAAAGAGGCAATTTCTGCCCGATTTTTCTCGATGTCAAAGAGGGAGATGCGCCGAATGGGGATACTTAAGAGCCTTTCTCGGTCTTCCTTCTCGGGAGGAGAAGAGAGGAGAGAGTGGTAGGGAATGAGGCTCTTTTTGACCGTTTCATCGACCTTTTCAGCCGATTTGACCGTTTCGATCTGCTTATAGAGGCGATTTTCGATGAAAATCTGCTCGAGGGTTTTATCGTAAATTTTCCTCAATACGCGGGCTTGCTCAATCTCGAGCTCTTTTTTCAAATACCCCTGCAAGAGGCTTGTGTGGTATTCTAAAATCGAATCGACATCAGTTTCCCAGGGCAGATGGTCTTTGATCACCAAGCACATGGCGTTGAGGCTCACTTCACATTCTGTGAAGGCATAAAGGTGTTGGATGAGATCTGTGGCGTGTTGTCCCCGTGGAAGCTTGATTTCGATCTCCACCTTTTCTGCGGTGTAGTCGTGGATCGACTCGATTTTGAGTTTTCCCCGCTTGGCAGCCTCTTCAATCGAGCGCATCACCGATTCAGTCGTCGTTCCGTAGCAGATCTCTTCAATCGCAATGGTTTTGTCGTCGACGACGTTGAGTTTGGCGCGCAATCGCACTTTCCCTCGCCCTTTGTCATAGGTAGAGGCGTCCATGATGCCCCCCAACGCAAAGTCGGGGAGGAGTTCATAGGATTTACCTTGCAGATGGGCGATTTGCGCCTCGAGAAGTTCACAGAAGTTATGGGGCAAGATTCGCGTCGACATCCCCACGGCGATCCCTTCTGCTCCATGGAGAAGGACGAGGGGAAGTTTGGCAGGAAGCGCCACAGGTTCTTGATTGCGCCCATCATAGGAGGGGACAAATTCAGTGAGATCGGGATTAAACAGAGTGGCTTTAGCTAAGGAGGAGAGGCGCGTTTCGATGTAGCGAACAGCCGCTGCAGGGTCCCCTGTATAGGGATTGCCAAAGTTTCCCTGCTTGTCGAGAAGGAAATCTTTTTGCGCCATGTTGATGAGCGCATCGCCAATGGCCGCATCTCCATGGGGATGATAGGCCATGGTCTGGCCAACGACGTTGGCCACTTTATGCATCCGCCCATCGTCGATCTTAGACAGGGTGTGTAAGATCCTCCTTTGGACAGGCTTGAGACCATCGACGATATCGGGGATGGCCCGATCTAAAATCACATAAGAAGCGTACTGCAGGTAATTTTCCCGCATCACGGCTTTAAGATCGTTATTTTTTTCTTTTGTCACAGTTAATCAATGATCAAATTGTTCATAATAAATTCTCTCCGTTCAGGAGTGTTTTTGCCCATGTAAAATTCTAAGCTCGCCTTGATGTCAGAAAAATGGTCGACTCGAATCGGAATGAGGCGCATGTCATCTGCAATAAATTGCTTAAATTCTCCAGGCGAGATTTCTCCTAGCCCCTTAAAGCGGGTGATTTCCCCTTTTTTCAAGGTCTTGAGGGCAGTCTCTTTCTCCTCTTCGGAATAGCAATAGAGGGTCTTCTCGCGGTTGCGCACTTTAAAGAGAGGTGTCTCTAACACATAGAGATGGTCGTTGAGGACAAGCCCTTCGAAGTAGGTGAGGAAGAAGGTGATCAAGAGGTTGCGGATATGCATCCCATCGACGTCAGCATCGGTGGCCAAAATGACCTTGTTGTAGCGCAACTCATCGAGCCCATCTTCAATATTGAGGGCCATCATCATGTGAAACATCTCTTCATTTTTGTAGAGCTGGTCCCGTTTGAGCCCAAAGGTGTTAAGCGGTTTGCCTCGCAGAGCAAAGACCGCTTGTCGCAAAGGATCGCGCGAGGCGACCAAAGAGGCAGAAGCGGAGTCCCCTTCGGTGAGGAAGATCATGGTCTCTTCTCCGTGTCCTGAGCTGTCGCGGTAATGATATTTCGAGTCGCGAAGCTTGGGAATTTTGAAGGAGATTTTTTTTTGCTTTTCTTTGGCCTCTTTTTTGACTGCTGAGAGTTCTTTGCGGAGCTTTTCATTGAAAGCGATCCGCTCAATGAGCGCTTTAGCGCTCTCGGGAAAGCGGTAGAGCAGATCACAAAGGGCGTCTTTCACCTCTTGGACGATTCCCCCTCGAATTTCGGTATTGCTAAGTTTGTTCTTCGTTTGCGATTCAAAGATCGGCTCCTTGACTTTGCAAGCGACGGCACCTACCACCCCTTCTCGGACATCAACGCCTTGGAAGTTTTTTTTCGCATAATCATTGACCCCTTTGAGCAGCCCTTCTCGAAAGGCAGAGAGATGGGTGCCCCCGTCGGCCGTGTACTGTCCATTGACAAAGGAGAAGTAATTCTCTCCATAGCTTTGGGTGTGAAGGAGGGAAAACTCGAGGAGCTTGCCTCGGTAGTGGAACGGTTCATAGAGGCGGTCGTCGGTCACTTCGGAATTGATCAAGTCGAGCAGACCATGCTCAGAGGCGATCTTTTCCCCATTGTACTCTAAAGTGAGTCCCGTATTGAGGTAGGCGTAATGCCAGAGCCGTTTGAGGAGATACTCTTCCCGAAATTTGTAGCGCTTGAAGATCTCAATGTCGGGAATAAATTCGACGTAGGTGCCATCGGGCTCTTCCGTTTTCCCTTTCCCTTGTTTTTGGAGCTTTCCTTGGGAGAAGGTGGCCTCTGCATAATGCCCCTCTCGGTGGGATCTAACATAAAAATGGGACGAAAGGGCGTTTACGGCTTTAGTTCCCACGCCGTTGAGTCCTACAGAAAACTGAAAGACGTCGTCATTGTACTTGGCGCCTGTGTTGATCTGACTGACGCAGTCAATGAGTTTGCCTAAGGGAATTCCCCTCCCATAGTCGCGCACGGAGATTTTACTTTGCGAAAAGTCGACATTGAGCGTGATCACACTCCCATGCTCCATGATGAATTCATCGATGGAATTGTCGATGATTTCTTTCACAAGGACATAGATCCCATCTTCAGGATGAGAGCCATCGCCGAGTCTCCCGATGTACATCCCTGTCCGCAACCGGATATGAGTAAGGGGATCGAGGGTGAGAATGCTTTTTTCTGTGTACGCGCTCTTTTTCTTAGACATAGGCTTAAGGTAGCAATAGGCGCCAATTTCTGGTAGTCTGCACTCATGAGTAAATCTCCTTTGACGGATAAAAATATTTTGATCACAGGTGGCACAGGGAGCTTTGGCCAGGCGTTTGCCAGGGAAGTTCTCGCCTACCACGACTGTGCGAAGGTGATCATCTTTAGCAGAGATGAGTGGAAACAGTGGCAGATGCGCCAAGAGGATCCTCTGTTTACTTCGGAGAAAATCCGCTACTTTTTGGGGGATGTGCGCGATCGCGAGCGGCTCAGGCGCGCTTTTGATGGGGTGGATATTGTCATCCATGCTGCAGCACTTAAACAGGTGCCAGCTGCCGAGTATAATCCCACCGAGTTTGTGAAGACCAATGTCGATGGCGCCTCGAATGTGATTGAAGCGGCTTTAGACACGGCTGTCGACAAGGTGATTGCCCTGTCGACCGACAAGGCGGTGAATCCGATCAATCTCTACGGGGCGAGTAAACTCGTCAGCGATAAGCTCTTTGTGGCTGGCAATGTCTATCGAGGAGCCAAGCAGAACCCCAAATTCTCTGTGGTGCGCTATGGCAATGTCTTGGGCAGTCGCGGCAGCATCGTTCCCATTTGGCAGAATATGTACGCTAGGGGGTGTGAGGAGATCCTTTTGACAGATGCGCGGATGACGAGATTTTGGCTCACTTTGGAGCAAGGGGTCCGTTTTGTGATTGCCTCTTTGGAAGGGATGTGTGGAGGAGAGATTTTTATCCCTAAAGTGCCGAGCATGAAGTTGACAGATCTCGCTGAGGCCATTGCTCCAGGAGTGCGTCTCAAGCATGTGGGAGTGCGCGAGGGGGAAAAATTGCATGAGCTTCTCATTTGCGCGGAAGATGCCCACAGAACCTATGAATTTTTCGATCGTTTTGTGATTGCTCCTGAGATTTTGCGCGAAAAAGGGATCTCTCCCGCAGAAGAGGTCTTGCAGGAAAAAGGAAAACGCCTCAAAGATGGCTTCGTATATGCCTCTAACACCAATCCGCAGTGGCTTGGAGTCGAGGAGCTGCGGGAATTATTGCATGAAAAAAATCGGTGTTTTGGGGCTAAATCATAAGGTAGCAGATCTTTGCGTGCGGGAAGTTGTCGCAAAAGCCTTCCAGAAGCACTTCTCCAACGGCCCTTATGTCCTTCTCTCTACCTGCAATCGGACGGAAATTTATTTTGGAGGGAGTGATTTAGCAGAATTGCATGAAGAGATCTCCTCCCGTTTGCGAGAAGATTTTGGGGAGGCGACGTTGCAGCGGCTCTACAGCTTCTTTGGGACCGAATGTTTAAATCATCTAGCAAGGGTCACTGCGGGACTTGACAGCGCCATCGTGGGAGAAAGTGAGATCCAAGGGCAAGTGAAGCAGGCCTACGAGGCGAGCTTTGGGCTCTCCAGTGAGCTCCATTTTCTTTTCCAAAAGAGCTTGCGAGTGGGAAAAAAGGTTCGCACATGTCTCGACTTAAGGCCTGGACCCTACGACACTGAGTCGGCCATTTTTGCGCTGACCAAGCGCCTCTTTGAGGCTTTTGACTCTCTTAAAATACTTTTTGTAGGGGCTTCGCAGATCAACGAGAAGGTGTTTTCCCGCTTTTCTCAAGGGGGTGTTGCACATCTTGCCCTTTGTAATCGGAGCGAAGTCACCCCCTCGTGGATCCATCGAGAGGAGGCAGTGGTGCTACAACCTCTCTCCCATTTGCAACAGTGGCATACCTATGATGTCGTGGTTTTTGGGACCAGTTGTCCAGAGTATCTCTTGCGCTGGGAGGATCTGCTTCCCTTACGCGAACAAAAACTCATTATCGATCTTTCGGTCCCGCGCAATGTCGATCCCTTAGTGGCCTATCACCCTCATGTCGCTCTGTACAACATCGATCAGATCCAAGCACAAGTGGAAAAAAGCCGCAAACTCAAGGCGCAAGTGGTCGAACGGGCTGAGATGGTGGTCGAAGCAGAGGTGAGCAGGCACGCTTCTGCACTTAGCTTAGCGGTTTAAAAAATATTTAACTCTATAGTTATACAAGAATTGCCCTAGCTCGCTTCTTCTAAATCTTTAATTCTTTTATACAAGAACGGTTTTAACCTCAGAGGTTCTCCATGCGAGCCGTTTCCCATCTCAGCTTGATTCTCAGCTGTCTTCTTCCATTTGCTGCTTTTGCAGAGGAGTACGAAGAGCGCTTGATCCTCTCAAGCCCTGAGCAGACTGGCACTCTCTTCTATACCTTCGATTACCAGCCAGCCGAAGCTGGAAAAAAAGAGGAAAGAGCTACCGTCACAAGTGCGAATGGTTCTTCCATAGTCTACCTCATCTCGAAAGACCTTTTGCCTCTTGCCATCCAGTCTTATGATTCCCAAGGCGCTCTGCAACTAGAGAAGCTCTACACCTGGGATGAGAAACAGTGGCTCCTTGCCATTGAAGTCAGAGATGGTCAACAACAGTATTTTTAGAAACGAACCTATTTATATGATTCCTTTGGAAACCCGATCCTCGAGATCTTTTTAGGAGAGGAGATCCACACCATCAAGCGGGAATTTTCTCAAGATGGGAGAACTCTCCTTCTGCGAGAAGAGCACGAAGAGGGGAAAGTGGTCACTTACGAGTATCTTCCCAACACCAATCTTGTCACCGCCAAGTTCACTCATGACGAACGAGGCAACGTCATTCAGGAAATGGTCTATGACGCTGACGGCGAGCTCACCTATGTCAATGAGAAGGAGTACAACGAGCGAGGCGATCTCCTCTCTGGGACAAATCTCCTCATCACCAACTATACAGGGAATAATAGGATCACCCCTGTAAACGGAATTTCAACGCCTACTATGGACATCAACTCTCGTTTGGACCACCTTATTTCTCACCGAGGAGAGTGTCAGGATCCCCGAGACCACATGGGAAAAGATCGCAGTGATGCCTACGAACAACAAGAGAAAGATAAACAGGAGAGAGAGTACCGACAACAAATCCAAGCTAATGAGGACCGGCTTAGGGGAATACGACGCAACAATCCTCCCCACGACAATCGAGAAATTCGCCCAGAGTATGGCAACAGACCATGCCCGAGGGAGAATCAAAACCGTCCTCTTCACGATCCCGCCACAGAGCAACGAATACATGAGCTTCATGAGAGAGCGGCTGAATTGGAAAAAGAGGTGGATCAGCATTGGGGAAACGCGATGTTGATAGCTGGGGATAAAAATAAAGAGAAATGGTTAAGAGCAATTGAAATAGTGCGTGAGTTAGCAGAAGGCAAGGAAAAAATGGATGGGTATGTTCGAGCTTCTAACGAAGCCGTGATCTTAGCAAATACGGGGAAACCAAAAGATGTTAAATCCGAAAGATGATGATTTTTAACCTATCGCTATATTGCATAATTTTTTATTTCCTTTTTCACGCCTCAAGTGATCGTCAGAAGCCTAGAGTTCTTTTTATTCTTAAAATACTTTCTGTTATTTTGTTTGTGGTTGTAGTAGTAGAGCTTTTCTATTTATCGAAATCTCTTTACGGCTTTTTAAGTGCTTATTTGAGAAAATAGAAGAGGTCTGTCGACACGCTTCTGCACTTAGCTTAGCGGTGTAAAAAAAAATTCAACGCAAAGGTGCAAAGGGGAAAAAGAAGATTTTCACCACACACAGATTAGAGGGGTTCACAGAGGAAAGAAAACGAACGAGAATTAGAAACCGCCCCTGTTTGAGCTGTGCTCAAAGAGGGGCGGTTTCCTTTGCGCCTTTGCGTTGAATTCTTATTTTGCGAAGCGACGCAATGTTGCGATCTCCCCTTCCCAATAGGAGGGGCCCCCTGGGGTCTCCAGATATTTGGGGAGATGGCGCAGCTTAGGATGGGTCATCATCACCTTGAAACAGTCGATCCCAATTTCCCCTTCTCCTAAGTGGGCATGCCGGTCGACCCTTGACCCAAGCCCTTTGACCGAATCGTTGAGGTGAAAAGCGCAGAGATAGTCAAGGCCAATGGCCGTATCGAATTGCTTTAATGTCGTATCCCACCCCTCTTTGGTTCGGATATCGTAGCCAGCAGCAAAAATATGGCACGTGTCGATGCATACGCCAATAGGAATGTGCTTGGAAACTTTGTCAATAATCGCTCCGAGCTGCTCAAACTGCCAGCCGACACTTGTCCCTTGCCCAGCTGTGGTTTCAAGAAGAAGAGTGAGGGAGGAATCGGCTAACAGCTCCTCATAGAGGAGCAAGCTTTCACAGATTGTTGCGATGCACTCTTCTGCCGTGCTATCGACAGCGGCCCCTGGGTGAAAGTTGAGGAAAGAGAGGTTGAGCTGCAAGCAGCGCTTAATTTCTTCCTCAAAGGCATGGCGACTTTTTTTCAAAAGATCGGGTTTTGCAGAGCCTAAATTGATGAGATAGCTATCGTGGCTCATCACTTTTTGGATGCTCGTTTCTTCAAGCGCTTGCTCCCATTGAGAGAGGAGCTCTTCGGTCAGAGCCCTGCCCTGCCACTGCTTTTGATTGCTTGTAAAGAGTTGAATTGTGGTTGCGCCGATCGATTGCCCTTCATAGAGGGCGTTGTGAGGACCCCCGGCTGCAGAAGTGTGGGCGCCAATTAGGCACACCATTTTTGCTTCTTTCCAAAGTTATGGGCTTGGACAGCAACGTAACATCCCACTGTCCACCCTGCAAGGGGGATAAAGGGGTTATAGCGATGAATCAACTTATGGTCGATATGGGTAATGGCGATCGCTCCAGCCACGATGAGGCGCAAACATCCAGGCATCTTAGCGCCACTGAGCTGGTCGAAAATATCAACACCACACGCATTGGCATTGGTGGAGTCGCCTGATTTTTTGTGATAACATGTTGAAGGCGTCTCGACCAGTCCTGTCGCATACGCTCCCGAACCTAAGATCACCCCTACCCCAAAGGAAATTCTGTTTGTTTTGAAGCCGTAGTAGGTGATCAAAGCGCGACAAGCGTGCTCGATACCCCAGTTGATAGACTCTGCGTTGATCTTGGACATAACGGAGAGAATATACCACAAAGTGTGTTATTTTGCACGCCATGGAAACCGTTCAGCTCCTCCGCCGGTCTGCGCGAAAATTTTTTTCAGGATCTATGCTCTCAAGGATCAGTGGGATGGTGCGCGATATGGCCATGGCCGCCTCCTTTGGAGCCCATCCTGCTGTGGCTGCTTTTTTTCTCGCTTTTCGCTTTGCCAACTTACCTCGGCGTCTCCTAGGAGAAGGAGCGATGCACTCGGCTCTCGTCCCTTATTTTGAGCGTTTAAGGGCGCAAAATCCCTTGAGAGCGGCCCATTTTTTTCGCAGCGTCGCTCTGTCATTAACTGTTTTATTGGTTTTTTTAGTGCTAGCGTCGGAAGGTGTCCTCTATTTTTTTGAAGGAGAGGCGATCAAGCTGACCATGGTGATGTTGCCAGCGCTTCTTTTCATCTGTTTGTATGGGATCAACAGCTCGATTCTCAATTGCGAGGGGAGCTATTTCGTCCCCAGTGTCGCTCCTGTTGCCTTCAACGGGGTGTGGATCGTGGCAGTAATTTGTTTAAACGGTCTGCCAGCAGCCGAGGCGATGCCCAAATTGGCGGGCGCGGTGGTTGGGGCTTGTGCACTGCAGTGGTTAGTAACGCTCCCAGGAGTGTGGAAATTTTTTGTCGCAGAGGGGTGGCATCTTCAAGGAGGCGATCTTAAGGCCCTTTTGCGCCCTCTTGGATTGGGAATGTTAGGGATCGGAGCTTCTCAACTCAATAGCGCCCTAGACCCCACCTTTGCCAGATTTGCAGACCCTTCTGGTCCAGCATACCTTTGGTTCGCGATCCGTATCCAGCAGCTGCCCCTTGCGTTGTTTGGGATTTCCCTTTCAGGGGCCCTTTTACCCCCTCTATCGCGCGCTGTTGCCTCAGGCAATTGGGAGGAGTATGGCGAATTGTTGCGCTATTGCCGCCTCAAGAGCTTAAAATTTCTTGTCCCCTGTACGTTGGGGATTTTTCTCTTTGGAAGATGGGGGGTGGATTTTCTTTTTGAACACGGCAAGTTTTCAGTGGCCGATGCTGTAACCACGACCCATTGCCTTTGGGCCTATGGCCTAGGGCTCATTCCGATGGGTCTTGTGCTCATTGAGGCAAATACTTTTTTCGCAAAAAACGACACCCGAACCCCTGCGATTGTAAGCAGCGCTGCAGTCGGGCTCAACCTCGCACTAAACGCGCTATTTGTTTTTGGGTTTGGGTGGGGAACGGTCAGCGTGGCGATCGCGACATCGATCGCCAGCTGGGGTCAGCTTAGCTGGTATGTGCTAACAAGCTGCAAATCCCGTCGACGTTGATCGGAAGAGGAAAGACGATTTGATCACGTGCAGGGGGCGTTGCCATTTTTGCTTCAAAAGGCCCGCGGAGCTCCATGTACTGGGGAGTCTCTTTTTGGGTATTTTCGCTTGATTGGATCACAGTGGGGATTTTGCGGCTCTTTTCTTTGAGAGAGACCACCATGCCTGGACGCACTTGGAAGGAGCGGATGTCCACTTTTTTGCCGTTGACCAAGATATGGCCATGGCTAACGAGCTGTTGTGCGGCGAAGATCGTCGGGGCGAGCTTCATCTTGTAAACAAAATTGTCGAGTCTTGACTCGAGCAGGAGCAAGAAGTTCTCCGTTGTCTTCCCTTCTGTTTGGGCAGCAGCGGCTTTGAAATAGTTGACGAATTGTTTTTGCGTCAGCATCCCATAGATAGCTTTGAGCTTTTGTTGCTCTTCGAGCTGGATCCCGAAGTCCGACTTTTTGCGCCTTCTTGCTCCGTGCATCCCTGGGGGGTGTGCTTTATGGAGCATGGGATTGCGCGCTCTGCCAAAGAGGTTAGCGCTAAAACGGCGAGCAATTCGGTTTTTTGGGCCTCGGTAACGGGACATAGATTCTCCTGCTTCTTTTGAGACAATAAGGTTAACTGAAGGAGGAGTTTCGAGCAACTTTCCAACGATTCTCCTTTCTCTAGACGTCAAAGAGGGGCTTGTTTAAAATGGGTCTCTATGAAAAAATACATAGTTGTTTCTTACTACAAATACACCCCCATCGAAGACCCTGTCGCAGAGGTGACTCGTCATAAGGCGTTTGTTGAGACGCGCGACATGACCGGGAGAATTTACTACGCGACAGAAGGGGTCAATGCGCAATTTAGCGGAGAAGAGACCGATATCCGGGAATATCTCGCGTGGATCGAAGAAGATCCTAGATTCCAAGGCGTCCTCTTCAAATGCCAAGAGGCCAGCGAAAACGTCTTTCCCAGAATGACCATTAAAGTGCGCCCTTACCTAGTGGCTCTTGGCGAAAAGACAGACCTCTCGTTGATGGGAGAGTATGTTTCCTCTCCCAAGTGGAAAGAGATGCTCGAAGAGGACGATCAGGAGTATCTCAAAATCGATGTGCGCAACGACTATGAGTGGGATGTGGGGCGGTTTAGAAATTTTCTTCGCCCCCAGTGCCGCACCTTCCGTGATTTTGTCACCTATACAAGGGAATTAAAAGAAAAAGTCGATCCTAAAAACACAAAAGTGATGATGTGTTGTACCGGGGGAATCCGCTGCGAGGTCTACAGCGCCTTAATGCGCCAAGAGGGATTTGAGACGGTCTATCAGCTCGAGGGGGGGATTCTCAAGTACGCAGAAGAAGAAAAGGGGAGCCACTTTGAGGGCAAGCTCTTCGTCTTTGATGATCGGCTTGCGGTAGAGGTGAATCGAGACAACCCTCAAGTCGTCGGCAAGTGCCATCACTGCAGCGCGCCGATAGAAAAAATTTACAACTGTGCCAACATGGATTGCAATAATCTCTTTTTGTGCTGCCCCAGTTGCTTAGAAACTTTGAGCGGCTGTTGCTCGTCTTCTTGTCAGCAGGCGCCGCGGTTACGCGAGCTCGATGAAAGCCGCTTGGGGAAACCCTTCCGAAGAATGGCTAAAATCCGCTCTTGAGTCTCTGGCAAGACAACGGTAAGCCCAGGTTTAATCCCCTCTTCAGAGAGCACAAAGGCCTCTAAGGTATTGCAAATCCGCCCATCAAGGCGCACTCCCAGCCCTTTGAGGTTGGCCATCTTCCCATAGTCGCCAAACATTTCCATGGCAAGTTCGCAGGTGGTAATGAGGAAGCAAACTTGCTCGTAGGGATGAGCGTGGACAATTTCGAGAATTTTTTCCCCGATGTAGTGGATCGTCGGAATGATCAAACAAATCAGCCGCTCTTGAGGGATGAGATGTTTCACCTTCCCGATAAAACATTGTTGGCAGACGAGATTTTCGCTGTCGGCGATGCACTCGGGGGTGAATCTCCCAGAGGGGCATTCGAGAGGTTTGTGGCAGTAGCTAAAGCCGATGACGAGCAAAGTTTTTTTGTGCTCTAAAGCTTGTTCAAAATCTTCTAGGGAAGAGACGTTGTAGAAATAAAAATCGCCCTCCCTTTTTTCATAGGCTTTTTTGCGGAGTAAAGAGCGGAGTAAGCTCCATCCATAGCGCAAGGGGTGGCGCAAAATTTGGCGCGTCACTTTCCATCCCTTGTCATGTAAAACCATGTATTTGAGCGATTTCCATTTGAGATGTCGTGCGGTTGAGGGGGTAATTCCCACCATATTAGGCAGCGTTTTGAGCTCTTTAAGAGGGCGCTTTTTGGCAGCCTCTTTCGCCCGGTTGTCCCAGATGGTATTGTCATCGCTCATTGGCAACATGAGCATTAGGATACCGATGTACGAAGTGAAGGGCAATGAAACGATTGAAGAGTTGAAAAAGCAAGATAAACTATCTTTTCTTGGGAAGCCTTTAGTTCCTAATTTTTTTAAACAGGCTCCTCTTTCTGTTCAGTTTGAAGGGATGCAAGGAGTGGCTTATGTGCAAGTGGCAGATCGATGGCATCTTCTCTCTGCCTGTCCTCTCGTGGGCTCTAATTGGTGTGTTGTGGGGGTGCGCCTTGTTCTCTTTGACGAGGAGTGGGGAAACCGTTTTTTGCACCCACAGCGCTTTGATCGAGAGGGGCTAGAGCGACTGAGGCGCGAAGTGAAAGAGGATCCCTCTTCTCCTCAAGTGTTTTGGCCGCAGTTAACGGCAAAGCCGGTATTTCAGCTGACCGATTACCATGGAGGATTTGGAAAATTACTCGTCGATTGGGGAGATGGGAAGCTCGTTGTTGGCGGGGCAGGGGAGAAAGACCTGTTGGAGGTGGGCTTT
>JAFEGQ010000178.1 GCA_018239785.1 Verrucomicrobiota bacterium | reverse complement strand
TCTCTTCCACGACGACACTTTTGTCGCCATCAAGCAGTTTGCTTTGAGGGATATAGAGAAGATGGAGTTGATTTTCCTCACATATCTTTCGCGCTTTTTCGGCGCGTTTGACATAGGAAGTACGATCGCGCTGAGAACGGTCATCGGTTTCGCCTTGAAGAGTCTTGAACAAGACTCCAGGGATTTTCTCCGTAGCCATACAAACAGACTCACCTCCCCAAAAGATTTCAAATTCGGGTGGTAGATTGGCTCTCGTTCGCCATAGCAAGGCTTCTACTGCTGCCTCTTTAACTTCCTGTTGGCTACAGTCGGGAAGAAGGGGAGGCACAGGTGGAGATTCCCTATTTAAGCGCTTTTCCACACACTCTAAAAATTCTTTTCGCTTGCGGTGATATTCCAGAAATTCTTGTTCATTTTTTCGGTTTCTCTCTTCGAGCAAAAGCTCATTTTCGCGTGTGGATTGATGAGATCTACTTATTGCTAACCGATAGCCAAGGGCTGCAAAAGCAGCAGTAGAAACAGCGCTTGTCCCTAGGGCAAGCTTTGATAATTTTTTATCTATTTTCCCAAGTCGAGTTCCTGCCCAAAAAGCGATGAAAGACAGTAAGGAGAGCCCAGAGGCAGTGTAACTTCTAGCTGTTGATGTGAAATGGTTTCCGCATTCTTGGACTTTCATTGCTTTCTTTAATTAAATTAAGAAACATTATGATGATCTTTTGATTTTTTGTCAAAGAGAAAAAGCATTTATCTTCTTAATTGAAGAGATGGGACATAAATTTAACGTCTGATAATATATGTTATGTTGTGTTGAGTATCAAGTGCGTAAAAAATCACAAAAGTCGATCACGTGAGCGAAAAACTCTAACTCCTCAACGATCTCTGAAATCCCGTTGACATGGATCAAGACAGGTCTGACCGAAAAACCCTGTGGTAAACTTAAACGTTTCAGTTTTTCTTTCATCTCTGTGACTACCGACTTGCCGATCGCAGTTCTTGAGAACTTGATTTCACAGGCGTAAAGAGTATTAAACCGGGTTTGGATGAGGAAATCAAACTGGCAGCCCGCTCGCCTCGCAGTTTTTGTTTGAAAAAATGAATTATCATAAACTACCTCGCTTGGATGAATGCCAAGTAATTTATACATAGATGTTCTATTCTTTAAAACGAGATTTTCAAACTGCAACCCCATGATCGTATACCAACTAGGGATAGGAATTTCACCAGAGCGTAAAATGGCTTCCCGTTTAGGCTCAATGTATCGAAGATAAAAGCGCAAATAGTTATCACATAATCGATAGCGACTGAGCTTAGAAGGTTTACCGCTCTTTAAATCCCAAGTGTAATCCCTTGCAAGATAACCTGTTGTGACAAGATCTTCCAAATAACTACTCAAAGTCCCATCAGATGGATGGCCAATCCCTTTTGCTATTTCTTCAAGCGTTGCTTGTCCTGTACTGGTTTGTTGGACAATTTTTTTATAGATAGCGTTTCTACGGGAGAAAAGATCGGAAAATATTCGATCAAATTCATCGAACAAAACCCCTTCCCTTCTGAAGCACATACGAGAGAGGTTTTCTTCCGCAGTGAGCTTGGGATTGATCAATTCGAGATAACGCGGCACACCCCCTATGACGGAGAGAACTTTAAAGAGCTCGTAGGGGGCGATGAGGTGTCTTCGCTCCCCCCAAAATTGGGCTGCCTCTGCTAAAGAGAGTTCATCAAGGGTAAGATCGAGGGAAACACGTCCGAAAAAGCCAGTACTGCTGAGAATGTTATGCTCAATCCAAGCAGACATTGAGCCACTTAAGATGAGGATTAACTGCGAGTTTTTGCTAAAGTGTCGATCCCACGCTGTTTTTAGCTTAGGGAGAAACGTAGGATCGCGAGACCCCATCCAGTTGATCTCATCAAAGACGAGTAAAACCTGCCCCCTGTTTGTGTGATGGTTTGTGTGATGGGCAAGTTGAACAAAGAGGTCATCCCAATCCTCTGCTTGCACGGAACTCATTGGCAGTTGTTGCTTCATCTGATGCGCGAAATGATCGCGCTGTGATTGAGCAGAAGTCCCCTCTTGTGGGGCTAGTCCGAGAAAGTAAAAGCTAGATAAGAGTTTTCCAAACTCCTCTGTGAGACGAGACTTGCCAATACGCCGCCTTCCTTTGATGACCACAAGATGGGCAATGCGTGAGGCAAGCAATTCCTTGAGTAGGGCGAGTTCCCGTTCTCGCCCAATGAAGGCTGGGTCTTTTTTCATTCCCCTATAAAACGACAATTGTCGATTTATCGCAAGATAAAGAATCAGAGGCGCGGATCATTCGCTGTGGTGATGGTGGCGATCCGCCCTAATTCCTTCAGCGCCGATTGATGAGTTTCCATGGAGCTCGATCCGCAAGCATCGGCAACAACCGTGACCAAGTAATCGCGGTCATGTGCTTCTCTAGCGGTTGTTTGCACAGCCATCTCTGTCGACACCCCCAATAAAATGAGATGCTGCACTTGATTGGCGCGCAAATATGGCTCTAAATCTGTGGCGTAAAAGGCGCTGACTCGATGTTTAATGATCACAGGATCTGAGGGTTGAACCGCAAGATTTTCATGAAATTCTGTCCCCCATGTGTTGAGTTTCAGGGCTTGCAATTCTTTCGCTTTCCCAAATAAGGGAGAATTTAAGGGGCATTCCAAATAGTTGGCGCTGAACCCCACTTTGACGAGGAGAATTGGGAGCTGCTGTGATCTTGCGAGAGCGATCACTTGATTGGCAGCTTCGATCACCCCATGCTTTTTGACAAATTCTGCCGTCGCTGTAAATTTGCCTTGCGGACTGACAATATCGTTAATGAGATCCAAAACAACCACAACAGAATGATTCAATTTTCCTCCTTTAAGAGATGAGTCTTTCATTCTCCGGCAAAGCAACCGTTTGTCTGTAAATTCGCTCTTCTTCCCTAACTCCCTCACAATTATTCGTCATTCATCCCTTGATTCAGCAAGGGCGTCATATCTAAATACTTCTTCACTGTGACCCATTCT
>JAFEGQ010000177.1 GCA_018239785.1 Verrucomicrobiota bacterium | reverse complement strand
GATTTTTGAGTGAGTTGAAAAGAAGAATTGTTGTCTCGGACCTTTTTTATTTCAATATATCTAAGAGTGAAATAATTTTTTTAAAAAAGCCCGATCTGAATTTACAGACTTATTGTTGCACTACCCCCACCTCGATGTTGGTGACCATTATAGAGCAGCCAGATAAAGGCATCGCCGAAATTCGGGCGTTGATTTTTGCTAAACATTTAAATCTTTGAAATCCAGCGCAAAGTGGTGGCCAACGATCTTGAAGCCATGGTTGAGATACAATCGATGCGCCTCGTAGCGTTGAGGTCCACTATCTAAGTGGATCTGATCGCATTTTGCCTGCTTTGCTTGTGCGATGACCCACTTAAGAAGCTTGCTACCATGGCCATTTCTTCTTATTCCAGCATCGGTGATCAAATCATCAACGTAGAGCACCTTTCCCCAAGCCAGAAATTCCAAAAATCTAAACCCCACTACAGCCCTTACCTCTCCCCCCTCTTCACAATAGGTTAGGCGATATCCTTCCCCCCACTGCCGCTGGACTTGTTCGATAAAAGCTTGCTCCCCTGTCACATGAGGGCGCAGTTGGCGCATGATGTGATAGCAGTTCCTGATGTGTTCTGCAGTGCTTGCTTGTTGTATCTTGATGTCTTCCATGATGCTGTCATCCATCTTTTTGATTGAAGGCATCGTAGCACTGATGCGATAATGTTGGGTGATGAAAATTCTTATACAGCGCGTTACCGAGGCAAGTGTAGAAGTTGAGGGCAACATTGTTGGGAAGATTGGGGCTGGAGTGCTTGTGTTTGTCGGCGTCAAGTGCGGCGATACACCAGCTGAGGCGACATGGCTTGCCAATAAGCTCATTCACCTACGCCTCTTTAAAGATACATCTGGAAAAATCAATCAATCCTTGAGTGATCATCAAGGAGCGGCTCTCATTGTCTCTCAATTTACTCTCTATGCCGATTGTAGCCAGGGGCGAAGGCCCTCCTTCACACAAGCAGCACCTCCTGAAATCGCAAAACAGCTGTACGAACAATTTGTCGAGGAGGTCCGCGCAGGAGGCATCCCTGTAGAGACGGGGATTTTTGCGGCAAAAATGAAGGTCGCTCTCATTAACGACGGCCCCATTACTTTGATCGTGGAGAAATGAAAAAAATATTTAAAAAATCGCTCTTTCTCTTTCGACGCGATTTGCGCCTCGAAGACAATACCGGGCTGATTTTTGCCCTCCACCATTCAGAAACAGTCATCCCCGCCTTCATCTTTACCCCTGAACAGATCGAACACAACCCCTATCGGAGCGAGCATTGTCTAAAATTCATGCTCGAATCGCTCAAAGATCTCGAGGAACAGCTCAAGCAAAAGGGGGGCAAGCTCTATCTTTTTCGGGGAAAACCCAAAGAGATTGTCGATCAATGCATTCGCAACCTTCACATCGACGCTCTCATCGTCAACCGCGACTACACCCCCTACAGCACAAAAAGAGATGAAGCACTTGCGCAACTTTGCAAAAACCACGACCTTCCCTTTCACTCCTTTGACGACGTCCTGCTCCACCCTCCCGAAGAGACTCTGAAAAAAGATGGCAAACCCTACGCCATCTTCACTCCCTATTTCCGCAATGCAGCGGCAAAAACCGTGCTTCTTCCAGTTGCCAATCGAGGAAAGAACTACTTCCATGGAGATATCCCCTTTGCAGAAGGAATCTCTCTCAAGCCCGATATAAAAAATAGCCTCCCTGGAGGGAGAGGCGAAGGGCTTAAAATTCTCAATAGGTTAGGAGAGTTTGCCGCCTATGAGACTAGGAGAAATTTCCCAGCAGACGAGGAGGGGTCGACCCATCTTTCCCCCTATCTAAAATTCAACGTCTGCTCCCCTCGCGAGGTCTATGCAGCCATCTCCCATCACCTGCACCTCCACCACGCACTGATCCGCTCGCTCTATTGGAGAGATTTCTTCTCAAGCATTGCCTTTTTCTTCCCCCATGTCTTTCAGGGGGCCTTCCACCCAAAATTCGATCAGCTGAAATGGTCAGAAGACCACCATGTCTTTAGCCGCTGGTGCGAAGGGACGACCGGCTTTCCCATCGTCGATGCCGGGATGCGAGAGATGAACCAAACCGGCTTTATGCATAACCGCGTCCGGATGATCGCCGCCTCCTTCCTCGTCAAAGACCTGCAGATCGATTGGAGGTGGGGAGAAAAATACTTCGCCCAAACCCTCGTCGACTATGACCCAGCTGTCAACAATGGAAACTGGCAATGGGTCGCAAGTACAGGCTGCGATGCCCAACCCTATTTCCGCATTTTCAATCCTTGGAATCAGCAAAAAAAATTCGACCCCGATGGCTTCTACATCAAAAAATGGATTCCTGAGCTCAAAAATCTTGCTCCCAAAATCCTCCATCAGTGGTATCAAGAAAAATATCACTCTGAATCTCCAACCTATCCCGTTCCTATGGTCAATCACGAGGAAGCAATAAAAGAGACTTTGAAAAACTACCGAAAGGGAGCCTCAAAAAGATGATCACTTTGTTCATTGTCCTGCAAATCATCCTCCTATTTTTCATGCTGTTTCACGATTGGATCCCTGTTCCCCCCTTTAACAATATTCCGGCATTAAAACTCGCAGATAGCAATTGGTACCGTTTGATGGGCTCTTGCATTAATGGAACCACCGTTTTAGTGCCGTTGATCCTCACATTGATCTACTACTTTCGCTCTCCTATCCCCTTAAGCGCTAGCATTACAGTCACCGCTTTTTACCTGCTGATTACAGTGGGGACCCTCTTGAGTTGGTGGGTGCCTTACCTCTTTGGCAGCTCTCCGCAGCATAAACAACAGTTCAAGAAATTTAAGAAGACCCACCATTTTTTACCTCCGAGGGGGGATCATGTGGTTCCCAACACCTTGCATGTCGTCCTCCATTTGCAAGTGTGGGTCTGCTT
>JAFEGQ010000176.1 GCA_018239785.1 Verrucomicrobiota bacterium | reverse complement strand
TCCCCCTCACTGTGGCGAAACATGAGCTGATAGGGACATGTTTTACCGCCACAATGACCTGTCCAAACGGCAGGGAAAGGGCGCCCTGCTCTTAACGCCACCATGTCTCTAGTCTCATCCACCGCCTGTATACCGATTTGTCGTGGCATCCGGCCGGATGTCACCACTCAAGTGCGGCTAAGCTGGAACCTCTCTCACAACCAAGTGGATCACTTTAGAAGCCGTCTTGCCATGTTTGAAATTAGGACCTGGCAAGTGTCCTAAACTTCTTGACCATACCCCCACAGTTTGGTAAGCATCCTACAAAGCCGAATTTAAGATTTTTGGTGGTAATTAAAGGCCCTTAAGACCTCTTTTGCATGGTCCATAATCTGCGCCCACTCTGGACCGTCCATAAATTCTTCTGGAAAATCATGTTCTCTGCAAAATTCTCGAAACTGATTTCGAAATTTTATTAGCAATCGATGCTGACTATCCGTGATCCCAAAATCCTTATACTCATCTAAAATGGGATCGCCAATATCAAAAAAATCACAGACAGCATCATCAAAAGCTTGGCATTCTGGCCCTTCTTGTCGAATCCAAACTCTTTTCTGATACTCCTTGTCCAGTATATGCGATATATTTCTGAGATATTCATTTAATAGATACTCTTTTTCTTGGTCATTCAAATTCATTAGTTGCCTCTGTAAATAAACTCATCGATTGGTATATGGGCTTCTAAGGAATCATTTAGAACCACTTTCCCATATTTATCTAAAGATTGTCCATTCACCCTGTGATTCACGTATGGCTTCTGTTGATAAGGAAAAGGACTATGTGGTTTCCCGGGCATTACTCTGATATATGTATGTGTATTTGTTGGATGCACATATTTCATACCGGCACCTTTGTCTGAAATTGTTACAACAAATTGCTCAGGAATGCCCTTCGGTTTTGGAAAAGTTTTTAGGCCGGTTTTGTGAATAAGTTCTCTTACCTGCTGCTCTGGCATGTATTTTTTCGAGTAAGGCTCTAAAAATTTCTCTGCTTTTTTAATCTTTTGAAAAGATGCGTATGCCTGTGGGCTAGTCACAACTCTCTCAAATGCATCGCCAACAGTCTTTTCCAGCTTTCCATTGTTTGTGAGATGTTTGATTTCACGACGCGTGTAACCCAATTCCTTAGCAATCGCAGCAGCCTTTTGGCTATCTTTCATGACCTCTTTGGCGATACCAACGTTGCCAGGACTAAAAAACATGGGAGGAGGCATGATGCCGTAACTAATGTGTTTGCTAGCCTCTCTCCTCGCTGCCTTTTCCTCTGGGGTATACTCACTCGCTAAGTCTGTCGACCAAAAGACATCCAACTTTCCATGACCAAATGCCTCAAATCTCTGGAGATCTACGCTGGGATTCCCCTGAAGAGCTGGAATATCAGAAAGTCCAGGAAAAAACTTTTGCGTAAGTTTGTTAAGGGCGGTCACTGCATCGAACGTAAAAGCGTAATAGTCACAAATCTCGCTAAAAAGCTCGTGAGAGAGCTTTGAGGCGCCGTGTTTTGCTTTTTCTTTCCAAGACCTCTCTGGAATTGCTGCACTCCCCTCTTCAGCCATGACAGTTTTTAAAGCAAAAATTTTGTCATCCACACTTCCCTCGATTCCAAGAAAATCTGGAATCACAGGAGGAGGATCCGCTATTGCAGCCTCCGCAGAAGTAGGAGTAATGAGCTGATGCTCAGTGTGCACCTCTTGTGGGAATCCCTCGGAAGGAACTGCAGCTGTAGGAGCCGATTGAGCCTCTTCTTTGGCAATTGCATTGATCAAGCAAACACCCAAGGTGACTGCCAAGGCAACAGCGATTCCAATGATTAGAACTTTTTTGTGTTTTCTTACAAAATGCCTGACTTTACTCCATCCCCTACCTACCCAACTCCTGCAAAGAAGCATCTCCCCTTCTCCACAAAACAACGCAGGAACAATCGAGTATTCGTTGCTATCGGCAAACCCCCAGCAGTTTTCGTAAGGATTATCCTCCAACAAGCTCTTGATATCATTTTCCAACTCGATATTTTCCTCTGTCTCACCTGGAAGCATCCCCTGTCTTGCTAAGGTTGCGACTATCAAGGCAGTCTCACGCAGATCCCCTGTTTTGCTCATGGGCAACGTCCCCGCCTCGATGCGATCGAGGAACTGGAGGAGTTGGTCGTATCTGGGCAAAGTATCAAGCGTGAAATCTTCCCGACAAGAAAGCACCCCAACATTCTTCATCGCATAGCTAGGCTGTCCATACAGAGAGGTGATGGGAACGGCGAACAAAAGGAGAAGATGGATGCAAGAGAAAAGGAATCGCATGTTGGCTATAGCCTCAACAGATTTGCAACGCATACAATCCGATTTCTTTAATTTTTAATCAATTAAAAAGATGCGATCTCTACAGATTCGCATGGCAGAAAGCTGTGAACATCGAAGAGTATTTTTTAAAAATCGAGCAAGAGCACGAAAAACTCTATTCGCATGTGTGAGTTTTCCTGTGGAAAACTCACACATTATCTATTAAGAATCTTTTAAGTGACGCTGGGAATAGCGGCTGACAGCACTCAAGTTGCCAGAAGGAGATCCCAAAAGAGGAGCCCCTGCAATCTCAATCTCCATTTGCGGGTAAAACGCCTCCAAAATCTGAGCGGCATTTTTCCCCTGCTTGGC
>JAFEGQ010000175.1 GCA_018239785.1 Verrucomicrobiota bacterium | reverse complement strand
GTGGTCGAGCAGATTGCTGAGGTGATCGAGGCGAGGCGAGCTTTAGGGAAAAAATATGGGGTGGTTTTAATTCCCGAGGGGCTCATTGAATTCATCCCTGAAATCAAAGCGCTGATTAGCGAGCTCAATGACCTTCTTAGCTCCGGAAAAGGTGTTGAGGAGTTATCGAAGATAACAGCTGCGACCTATGCTTCCCTTCCCAAGAGCATTCAGCATCAGCTTCTCATCGATCGAGATCCCCATGGGAATGTGCAGGTGTCTAAAATTGCCACTGAGCAGCTACTGATGGAGATGGTTGAAAAAGTCACCCCCTTTAACGGCATTCCCCATTTCTTTGGCTACGAGGGGCGTTCTGCATTTCCCACTCCGTTTGACTGTGATTATTGCTATAGCCTAGGGCTTGTAGCTGTGCGCCTGATCGCCGCTTCTTTAAGTGGGTTGATGGCGAGCGTGCGCAATTTGATCCGCCCTGTCGAAGAGTGGACCGCGGAGGGGATTCCTCTGACACAGATGTTCAATCTTGAGAAGCGGCATGGCAAAGAGAAACCGGTCATTCGCAAAGCCCTTGTGGACCTCCAGGGGGCCCCTTTTGCCCACTTAGAGAAGCACCGCAAACAGTGGGCTCTTGAAGATCGCTTCCGTTTCCCAGGCCCTATCCAATTTGAGGGGAGGGGCACAGTCGCCCATCAACTTCCCGTGACGCTTGTCCTCGAGGCTGACCTGCTCCCCAAAAATTGGTCGAATGTAAAATAGACATCTCTGCTCCTTTTGGTTTGGACAGAAATGTCTATTTTACATTGGACCAATTTTTGGGGAGCAGGTCAACCGAGGCTAAGGAAGCAGCAACAATTTGAATATGCCTATTTATTTGGAGCAGTATGCCCAGCGCAGAACAAGGCTGTTGGGTTAGTGCTTCCTGTTGTGAATACAGAGGCGATGCTGGCTCACTTAAGGGAGATATCGAAGAACGTTTTGCCTGGTCGTCATGCAGTTTTGCTACTTG
>JAFEGQ010000174.1 GCA_018239785.1 Verrucomicrobiota bacterium | reverse complement strand
CTATCAGGGTATCTTTAAGATGGTCCGAAATCATACAATCTCTCCTTTAGATTTTTGAAAGAGTTGAAAAGAAGAATTGTTGTCTCGGACCTTTTTTATTTCAATATATCTAAGAATGAAATAATTTTTTTTAAAAAAGCCTGATCTGAATTTACAGACTTATTGTTGCACTACCCAACCAGAGAAAAGACTTTTGCCACAAAGAGTCTAAAAAGATCATCGACCACTATCAGTACATTTGCGTAGAAGACCTAGACATCAAAAAAATGGTGGAAGGGTCTCATTTTGCAAAGAGCATTATGGACGCGAGTTGGAATCAGTTTCGTCAGTTCCTCACCTACAAAGCGGAAGAAGCTGGTAGGAAGTTGGGGCTGGTGAACCCTGCCTATACGACGCAAGATTGCAGTAGATGCAAACACCGAGAAGAGAAAAAACTCTCCGAACGGATGCATCACTGTTCTCGGTGTGGGTATCAGACGACCAGGGATCTCAACGCTGCGGAGAATATTTTGGCCCTCGGATTAGATGGCTTGGGAACCATCCCTAGAAGCCTCTGCCTTTAGGCAGGGGAGTAGTCACGTTAACACCAACTCATTGGACATCGCTTCTTTAGATAATTTTCTAGCGCGCCAATAATAGGCGATCCAAGTCGTCGCATGCATCAAGCTTAGCACTAGCCAAAATTCGTTCGGACGAATGTGGAGATGTTCAAGCGCAAAATACATCAGCAGATAGCCATTCACCCAATTCATCAGTCCCATAAAAAGAGAAAACTTCATGTCTTTAAAAGCTAAAATATAACTGAGGGGAATTGCATTCAAAGTAAAAAAAGCAAAAGATGTCCAAATACCTAAAGAGACATTTTGCAAATCCTGATCTAACATAATTAGAGGAAAAAGAAAATGAAATGTTTGAGAGGGAAAAACGACAAAAGGAAGGCTCATGAGAACGATGATTCCTAATACGAGAACTATTCCAGAACGAAAAGCTCGATGGAGAATAAAAAATTTCCCAGCGCCTAAGAGTTGAGAAACAATTGTCGTCTGCGCTTGGCAAAGAGCATCATTGAAACAAGGAAGAAAGAACAACACCGATCCCCCAATCGAAAGGACGAGCAGATACTCTCCTCCTTGAGCCACCATCAAATGCGTAATAGAAGCCCAACTTAATAAGTTTGAAATTCGATTTATAGCTCTTAACAAGCCAGGGCGCATGCATTCCCAAAATAACCGAGGTTGAAAATGCCATTTTCGGGAATGGAAAAGGGTCGCATAGCGAGAACTGATAAAAATTCCCCCCAGAAAAAGACAGAAAAAGCCTTGGGCAAGGATACCGCTCACCGCTCCCCCGATCAATCCTAAAGGAGGCACCCAATGACTCCAACCAAAAATCAAGAGATAACAGAGTGCTATTTTAAAACACTGAACGGCTAAATTACTCAAAAGAACGAGGCGTATCCTCCCAAGTCCCAAGTAAAACGAGGAAAGAGTCATTCCTAGGGGGTAAAGAAAACTGCCTCCAAGGAGAAGATAAAAATAAGGGCGAGCTATTTCTTCAATCCCCGTCCCTTGGAAGTACCATTTTCCCAATAGAAGACTCCCAGGAACTGTGATGACCATGGAGAAAAACGAAAACCAAATGAACTGCCAAACCCCAGGTCCGATTGCGTGAGGAGTATTTGCTCCATACCACCTTCCCACAAAGACTTGAGTCATCATCGCCAATGCAGTCGTAGAACCTTGAAAAATCTGACAGACATACGCGGCGTTGACAGCCACCTCCATCGCCTCTGCAGAAAGTCTTGCCAAAAAAATTTTTTCTAGGAGAAGAAATAAATAACTGCTAAAAGCAGTCCCAAGCAAGGGAAAAAAGAGAAGGAGGAGCTGGGACAGCTCCCCCCTCATCGCAAAAGAATGCGTTACTACTCCCTTCATTGGATTTTGGGCAATGGAACACACTGTTCTCTGTCGCAATGCATGATCTCATGAAGCACATCGTCTATCGACCCTTCAATGTAAGGGCCTCCAGATCCTCCCTGTTCATAAGACCACTCGCCCGAGGTCTCTCTAATGATAAAGGGCTGATGCTTAATGGAAAAATCGGGAAGAAGAAACGTGACATAGTAGTCGGTCTCTTCTTTGGAGATCTTTTCTCCTGCCCTTAAAAGATAAAGGTAAGGAGTTTTCTTCTCTCGGAGTTTTTTCTCCGCCTCCAACCCTCGGATTTCTCCGTGCCAAGCGGGATGGAGTAATATCTCTTGCATAATGGAACCATGATCTACAATATCTAAAAAAGCTGTCATTGCTCTCCTCCTTTTTTGTAATAACATCGTGCGGGACTAGAAAGACCGAAACAAAACGGTTCATGAATTACTAATTTTTTGTTTACTAATGCTTGATACGGTTGATCAAACAGGGGCAAAATAGGCATTTCTTCTGAAATGATCTCAGTCGCTTGACGCAGGTGGAGGGAGCGTTGGAAGGGATTTATCGCTTCTTCGCTTAAATCGAGCAACCGTTGGAATTCTGGATGTTCCCACTTGGCAAAATTCACCCCCTCTGAGGCATATTTAAAAGTATCTAAAGTATAAATTGGATCCTCCACGCAAGAGGTCCAATGGGTTAATGCCATTTGAAATTTCCCCTCTGTCATCCGACGAAACACCCCTGCCCAAGGGAGGGCTTGCAAATAACATGTGAGCCCTAAATGCTGCTCGAGTTGTTCCTTGAAGCCCCGAGCGATATGTTCTTGGATCCCTGTTTGACTAAATATTAAAGTAAAAGCCAAGTCTTGCCTGAGCAATCCAAGTTCCTTCGAAGCTTCCTGAAACAGCTGCTGCGCCTTTTCAATATCAAATTCCGGAAAATCAGAACTCTCTTGACCTCGATCAGAAGAGGGGAGGATAGAATAAGCAGGAGTCAGAGGCAAAAAAGCTCCCTTGATCAATTGGGACCGATCGATGGCAAAGGCAAGGGCTTGCCTGAGCTTGCGTTGATTAAAAGGAAAGGAAGAAGCATTAAAAACGCTCCATCCTACCCACCCTTGTGGGCGAGCCACGATACGGCCCTGTCGTTCTTCGGCAGAATAATTGGAATGCCACACCCCGAAAGGATTTCCCAACCAATCGATCTCATTTTCTGCAAAAGCTTGAACTGCTCGAAAAGGGTCTATTTTTTTCAAAATCACTTGGTCTAAGACGATATGAGAAGCATCCCAATACAGGGGGTTCTTAATGAGCTGGTATCCCTGATTGGGCTGGTTAATTTTCAGTTGGAATGGGCCATTGCAGGGATAATTTTTTTCCGATTGATACGGCCACTGTGGGCAGTCTTGATCCACTAACCGATGAATAGGCGAAAAAAGGGGCAGTGCAGTCAATTGCAGGAAGTAAGGTATGGGCCTTGCAAGCTCGACGCGTAGCGTCTGATCATCAAGAGCATAGATCCCTATTTCTTCGGGAGAAGCCCTCCCTTCCCTCGCTTCTCTTGCATATTTAATCGGATAGAAAAGATGGGCAAAATTCGTCTTAAAACCTGGGGAAAGGATTTTTTTCCAAGCATACGCAAAATCGTGTGCGGAAACAATTGATCCATTATTCCAAAGACAAATGCGCAGCTTAAAAGTATATTCTTTTAAATTAGATGAAACTTCTATCGATTCTGCAACTCCATTTTCAATGTGCCCCTCTTGATCAAATCTCGTCAATCCTTCGAAAAGGAATTTTAGCACATCGCTTGATACTGCCTCCCCTCCGATCCGAGGGTCGAGAGAATAAATAGAGTGGGTCAACCCAATACGCAAAATCTGCTGATTTTTCTTTTTTTCGCGCCAACGCACTAAAGATTCTTGCAAAGCATCGATAAACAGTTTTGCTTCCTCAAGATTTTGGTCTAAAAGCGCGCAATTAAAGAAAAATCCTTCCGTCGTTTCGATGGAATTAGACGCCCACTCCTTCATTTTCAAAGCCTGCTCTTCTACGACAGAGGAAATAACAGGCGAGATAGAAGGATCATCGCTGTGAACGATCAGAAAGACTTGTTGGTCATGAGGGTAAATGTTCAACGAAAAATAATTGGTCACTTTTTCTCGTCGATGCTCTGAAAAATAGATGAAGAGCATGGAAAGCACTTTAGGATCTAGAAGAGCTTGCTTTTCAATCGGAACAATCGCATAGAAAAAATTTTCAATAAATTCAGTGTCATAACTCTTTTCAATTAAACTTTTTTTAAGCGAGAAAAGAAGTTCTTGCTGTTTAATGAGCAGTCCCCCGTTGTAATCGCGCAATTCTCCTACAGCACCTGTTAACAGAGAGACCACCTTTTGCCTTGCCGTATAAAAATCTAAAGACCCATCGGAACGCAACAGAGAGGGATCTCGAGGTAAGAATAGGCGGAAAATATAAGCATCGATCGGACGGCTCTCTAGACTGCGCACGGGGACCATCCGCTCTAAAATGACGTTGCATCCAAAGAGCCGTTCTTTAAGAGAGAACCTATGAAAAGGAGATATTTGGACTAAAATTACTTGAAAGGCAATTTCCTTTCCCGTGTGTTGATCGAGAGTGATGTACACTTGGGGCAGATCGTGAATGGAATGAATTTCTTGGCTCAAAAGCAGAAGATTTTTATAAACCTCTTCGACATTAAGGTTCATAAAAACAGAAGGGGAAAGTTGTTGAATGCTATTTCTAATCTTTGACTCTAGATTATTTTTTAATCTTTTTTGCTCGACAAAAGAGAAAGGCGACCCATTTTTCTTTTCGATCTCAAAGTAAAAAAGCTTGAAGTCTTCATGCTGAGAAGTGTGTTGATAATAACTCTCCTTAACCAATTGCAGTTCGGGAAAGTGTTTTTGCAGGGCAATGACGACATTTTCTTCATCGAACAGCTCACATCTATCCATCACATTGAACCCGATAAGACAGCCCAAAACGGGTTTCGAAGAAAAAGGGAAGATGAGGTTCGTAGGAATCCAACGCGCTGCTACATGGCGCACATGAGAGTTAAATGTCGCAGAGCTCAGCAACTTTTTCCTCATGTGATAGATGGACAAGACGAGGCGAAAAAGATGGGTAGGAGAGCGATGATCCAGGTACTTTTTCTTGGCGAGCAATTGCACAAGGAGAAGATCATTCATCATCGATTCATCAAGATTGAAAGAGAAGCGATCTAACCATCGCTTGAGCCTCTCATAAGTAGGGTAGAAAGCGGGGTGGAGCGCAACAGAAGCGGAAGGGGAGGTTAAGTCTTCTGCTAAATAGAGCTCACTTCTAAGGTCAATCACTGGCATCCCTTTGATCTGTTGGTGATAAGGACGGATTCTCTTTGAAATTGCTCCCATTTTCTCTGAACGGAAAAATATTTGGCAAGACCTTTGTTTTTTTCTAGTGAGATTCTTCGATTCAGCCACTAGAAGCCTAGATTCTCACTCTAGATGATCCTAGGAAGGGATATTCGTCAGGGCGTTTTGATGAAAAAGAATTAACGTCTCCTCCGTGGTAAAATGTAGACTCCTCTCTTCCAAAAGAGGAGATAAGCATGGCAAAGCGCAGAAAGGACAAAGAGTTTGCAGATCTTACACAGGACATTGACTTAGAGAAATTCCGAGCTAG
>JAFEGQ010000173.1 GCA_018239785.1 Verrucomicrobiota bacterium | reverse complement strand
GGCGATCATGATAGACGTCGTCGACATAGTGCAGGACATTGTACCTCCTTCGTGGAAAAATAAGAGAGGCATCATCGCGCTTTTAGTCCTCAACCATCAACGAAAATCTTCATGCGGAAGCCCTGTGCCTTGGATCTCGACTTTGTACAACATTGTAACACGGCTTAAAGCGCCGTTAGTCAGGTATCATCACGCAGCTGGAACCCAATTCTTGAGGTCGTTGGGGGAGATGATCTCCTTGATCCACTTGCCACTTCTGTAGCGCCAATAGAAAAGAGAGACATTGACAAGGGGGTAGATGACCTTGAGAGGCCATACCCAAGCAGGAGACATGTCAAACCAATAGAGCCCAATGTAATTGGGCACAATGGCGAAAATCCACGCCGCGAGTCCGTTCGTCATCATCACAAAGCGGGTATCGCCCCCTGCTGTCACAATCCCCGCAAAGACCCATGCAAGCCCATCGAGAAGGAAATAGGCCCATACCCAGTAGAGCGCTAAGATCGTGTGATCAGTGAGGAGGCTCTCACTTGTATCAGGTAAGAAACATCGGACGATCACATCTGTATACACGAGTAACGGAATGGCTAAGGCAGCGAGTAAAAGGAGATGAAGGAGGACTGCTGAACGGAGGAGACGGGAGATCACCTCCTTGCGCTTAGCTCCTAAGAAATTCGCGCCAAGAGTAGCCACTGATTTTTGAAGTCCCTCAACGAGAAAGGTAAAGAGAAAGAAAAATCCTTGACCCACCGCAGTCACTGTGATGTAAGCAGTCCCTTTGACAATGAGCATCTGCATGAGCGTGGCCCAAGCAGCGATCTCAATGAGATGCCCTACGGCGCTTGGAACGCCGATGCGTAACGTCTCCCAAAGAAGTTTAGGCTGTAACTGCCATCGCTTTGAACCATAGGTCGTTTGTTTTAAAAAAATGTACGCCAGAATAAGAACAGAGAGGATTTGGCTGATGCCTGTGGCCAACGCTGCTCCTTTTGCACCCAGATCAAGCCCAAAGACGAACCAGCAGTCTAATCCAATATTCAGGCCGTTGGATAAGAGAGCAATAGCTGTGACTAGCCTGACTTTTCCTAAGCCCACAAAGAACGCGTTGAGAGTTGCTGAGAGGGAGAAAATGGGGCCAAAGAGGAGGATCCATTGGAAATAGGGGATCCCTAGTTCAACACCCGGCAGATAGGCGCGCGCTGCGGTCGCCCCAAAGTAAGAGAGGGGGAGGAAGGCCAGGAATGTCGCTAGAGAAAACCAGATCATTTGCCACGTATAGGCGCCCGCCTCTTGCAGTCGGTTGGCGCCATTACATCTGCCTACAAACACTTCGATGATCATCGCAGTGCCAACAGGTAAGAAATGGAAAACCGCTGCCACTTCCCACATGACCACTGTGGCATTCATCACAGCTGTCGAATAGTGAGCTAACACTAAACGGTCGCAAAACATCATGAGACTCGTCGACATCATCGCCAGCATCAGAGGGAGTCCAATAGCGCAAACTTCTCGAAAGGAGCCTGCGGGAAAACGCGTAATAGATCCTTGACTTTGCATGAGACATCCAGGTTGATGTACGATTTTCCTCTAATATTGAGATGTTCGTCAACCTATTTTGGAGCGCGGAAGATGCAGATCATTGCCATTGGAGGGGGAGCTTTCGACGGTGTTTTGGAAAATTATATTTTAAAAAAAGCGCAAGGAAAGAGAGTGCTTTTCTTGCCCCAAGCAAGTGCTGAAGCTTCTCTATATATTGATAATTTTCATAGAATTTTCACCTCTCTGGGCGCCACCCCTACATCTTTAAGCCTCTTTGGCCGTGTTCCACGCGATTATGCGAAAAGTTTTGAACAACAAGATGTGATCTATGTGGGAGGGGGCAATACCCGTAGCATGCTCGCCCTTTGGCGAGAGTGGGGGATCCCTGAGCTGCTTTTCCAAGCAGCATCAGAAGGAGCCATCCTCGCAGGATCGAGCGCAGGAGCTATCTGTTGGTTTGAACAGGGGATTACCGATTCGGTGTGGCCCCTCACCACTCTCCCCTGTTTGGGCCTTTTACCAGGGAGTTGCTGCCCCCATTACGATGGGGAGGTGGAGAGAAGGCCAGCATTTCTCGAAATGCTCTCCTCTGGTCAAGCGCAACCTGGAATCGCTTTAGAGGAAAAGACGGCTGCTCACTATCTCGATGGCAAATTGCACGCCGTCGTCTCTTCGCGCCCGGACGGGCGCGCTTTCCTAGTGAGCGCTCAAGAGGAGTTTCCACTGGAAGCAATTAAAATAGATTAAAATTTAATCATTTTTCCTAAAAAAGAAGAGGTGAAAAAAAGGCGAAAATGTCTATCATGAGAGCAGTTTTTTCTAGGAGGAAAGATGAAAGCACTATTAATTGCCTTAAGCATGGTGGGAGCTGCGATGGTCAGCCCAGTGGAAGCTCGTTCTTGTATCTCAATTGGAGTGAATTATTCGGTTCACATGGGGCACCGCCCCCCGCGAGCTTACTACGAATATTATGAAGAGCCTGTGGTGATGGTCCCTTATCCTTGTCACTACTATCAAGAAAGTTACTACGTCGTTGAGCGGCGCCCTTATTGCTGCCACAACTGCTGTTCGAGATGCAGAATGCATCACGGCGTGATGGTTCAGCGCAGGGGATATTAACCTGTCTTTCGTGCCCGCGTGTGCACGCGGGCACGAAAAAACTGGTAAAATCTCGTTAACTGAAGTGAACAGGGACCCAGATGTTGACGATGACTACAAGAGCAGTCAACAAAACAAAGGTACAAGAGACGATCCACCATCCTTGACTAGGAGAAAGGGCAAAAGGCTTAGGCTGATAGCCATGCTTTGCTTGAAGGGCGATCGCTCTTTTTATTTTCTTCTTCACCATCCAAGAATGCATCGGATAGGCAAAGAGCATCCCAATCAGGGTGGCTAAAGAGATCATTCCCCAAAAGTAGGGCTTTCCAGGATCAGAGGCTGCTGGAAAGAGCCCCTGACACAAAAGAATTGTTGGAATCATCCCCGCCATGACGAGATTCATCGAAGCGGTTTGTGCGAAAATGGTTTTGCGCAGTGCCTCTTTGTAGCTTTTGAAGAAGCTGTGAAGCAAACGGGCTTGAAAGATGAAGAGGCCAAAGAGATAAGCTGCAAGGTACTCGATCACGGCTGCGACCCCATTGGGGAGCGCAAAGGCGCTTAAGATCGCAGCTGCTGCCATAATGGCCGTTGCATCCCCAGCAACAGCATGCACTTGTGTGCCAAAGGCCTCTTTCCAATGCTGGGCAATAAATTGCTCATGGGTGCCGGGCATCGGCTGTCGATAGCTAATGAAATAGAAGAAAAGGCCGATAGGACCCGTATAGAGGATCACTAAGAGCCACGGTAAGCTCATCACTTTCATCGGAGGGGTGTTGGAGATCTGATCGTAGAGAAAATAAACGATAGCAAGGGCCGTGAGGAGGTACCAGCAGAGAAGGAATCCTTCGATCATAAACTCCTTATTATGATTCGTCGACAGAAATCTCGATGAATTTGCGCCAGTTTCCCTGTGCAGCTGCCTGGCGCAGCCCACTTGGATCCACCCCAATCGATGTGGCGTAGGCGTCGATTTCTTCTTCATTAAAGGTGCCAGATTGCCACTGCCGCTCGAAGCTCGCTCCCATGTCCTGGCTGAAATTTTTCCATACCATCGGTTTTTGTCGAATGCGCTTCATCTGCGCCTTGAGATGGGGATCTGTTAAACCGACCTCCATCCAACGCAAAGGATGGACTGCACCGGTCTGGTGACCTGCTTTTTGCAATGCACTCTTTTTAAATAAAAGCGATGGGCCCGAGCTGTTTGCCAATGTGTTCAGCACAAAGGCGATTTGCTGCACTTCATAAGAGGTGGGCATTCGTTGGACATCGGCCGGCTTTGCCAATAACCCAAGAGGGAGGAGGAGTAGGAGAAGTAAGTATTTTTTCATTATCTTCTCTCCATGTACAGAAGAGCGGGATTGTATGTCAACTTTGAGTCGATTTAAAGAGTTGAATTGTGATATCTTTAATAAGATTTCATCAAGAAATGATCAAGGATAAGGAGTGGCATTGCTTTGTATATAAACCATTAAGAAATCACTTAAAATATATACTTTGTTTTATACTCAAGGAGGAAGAACAAAGGGAGCTGATGAAATGGAAGATAAAGAAGTAAAGGTATCGATAGTCTTACCGACGAATGGCTTTGAAAGAAATAAGCCCCTGATTGGATTAGTAGATATGACAATGAAAGCTGTCAGAGCAACTGTTTTGATGTTTGAGCTGTATTACGCTAGCGGAGCTGGGAGTGGAACGATAAAAAAATTGATGTACGCAGGGCGAGGCATCACGAATGGGATGCTCATCGTATCAGATTTTAAAAAGTATCATAAAATTATCGACTCTGAAAAGAAATATTCTGGATCTGAAATTTCTATTGCTAACTACTCGATTTTTTATCGAACAACAAAAATAAGTCGAGATGTTGCTGATTTTGTAAATCTTTTTATAGTCAACAAGACATTAGAAACCATTTCTAAGTCGTTAGAAGGTGCTGCCGCAGCCTTGTCTTTTTTATGGGCATTGATGGTGGTGGCCTCTTATGCGAAAAGCAAAGAGAATAAAGAGATTAGCGATAAATTGGATGTGGCAGCGGCAGGGGGAGATTTAGCGAGCTGCATTTCAGACTTGAGCTTTTTGCCAAACATCAAAGCTTTGAAGTGGATCTCCTATTCGACTACAGCGATTTCTGCTTTGTTGTTGATCATCAACAATATCCATATCTTGCATCAACGGGCAAAAAAAGTGGCATTAGAACAAAAAAGTGATATTCAAGATTCAACTACAGAAGTTACTTTGCTTGAAATTTTAAAGCATTACTATATAGGATCGCTTGCTGAACTCGACAAGGAAAATTAATAATTATCCGCCTCATCATTGGAGGTGTCGGTCACAAGAAAATATAAATTTTTTTAGCGCAGTCGATAATAGTATCAAGGTGACAAGAGCTTGTTGCATGATGCTCACCTTATCAGGAGTGCGATCGGGTGGGCCTCGAGCTTTTGCTAAAGGACTTTATATAATACGCGCGGCGTGTAATGTGACCCTTTTAGTGTTCGATCAGCAAAAGATGCGCAAGGCTCTCCAGCAACAGGCCAAAAAAGGTGGGTTGTTGGATGTTTCAAGAGACAAGATGATGGTCTTTGGGCGTCTTTTCAAAGGGGGACGCGATACGTTCAGAATCATTTCTCTCTTTACAGAGGATAAGAAGATTGCCAACATAACTTCTGTACTTACGGACTGTGTTAAGCTGTTTGCCACGGTAAAGGCGATCTTCACAGTGCAAGACTATTTCCAAGAGACCGATAGTGCGAAAAAAGGAAAAAAACAGATCAGGTGTATCAGGGCTTTGGGTGCGTTGGCCAAAAAAGCACTCAACTTGCCCTTCATGCCAAAAATAAAAATTTTCAAATGGGTCGCCCTTTCGATCAATGCATTTTCGGGGACGTTCGGAGTGATCTCTAATGTGCAAGCGATGCGAGGCAAGCAAAAAAAAGAGAAGATTTAATTCTCTTGGAAGTGCTTGCGGGGAAGCTCTCCTGTCTGTATATCTGAATTTTAGAAGATGGAGATGAGGGGGTGGTGATGAGCATTACAAAGAGTTGGCTTTTTCCTTTAATTGCCTTGGGATTAGTTGGGTGCAGTCTTATCTCCAAATCGAAAGGAGATAAAGAGACACAAACCACTCCCCATTTTGATGCGATCATTGTCAGAGGGATCGGCACTTTAAGCCTCACTCAAGGGGAGAATTCTTCTTTTAGGGTTGATGCTTCTCAGGCTATTCTTGGACAGATCAAAACCTCCGTGCGGAACAACACCCTTGAGATTGATTCTTTGGCAGTTGGATCTGGAGGAGCTCCTATCTTTCATGTAACCGTTAAAAATTTGCAATCGCTGGAACTCGATGGGGCTGCGGAGGCGGAGATGGTGACTCCCTTCCATGTGAATTCCCTGTTTGCGAAGCTCAAAGGGGCTGGAGGGATGAGACTTTTACTCGATGGAACCTCTTTAGTTGTCGATGTGGCGGGGACAGGCAATATCGTGGTTGAGGGGCAAATTGAGGAGCAAACCGTTCAAATCGAGGGTCTTGGCCACTATGACGCTGAACAGTTAAAAAGCCGCGATGCGATTGTAAGAGTCTCTGGTGCAGGTGTTGTCACTTTAGATGTGTCTGATAATCTTGTGGTTTCCGTGTCGGGAGGCGCTAAAGTGTACTATGTGGGATCGCCCCATATTACTCGTTCGATTTCAGGCGCGGGAGTGATTCAAAAGCTCGAAGAGAAGAAAAAGAGTCCTCGCAAGACAGAGGTCACAGGAAAATTTCAGGAAAAAACCCCTCTTGAAAAGCAAGAAGAGGCGATCCGTTGGGAGCCTCATGGGGCGTCAACGCAACAAATGGTTCCTGCGAAGAAGCCGAGATGATACCATTTTGACAAGATGCGCTCTTTAATTATTGGCTGCGGTTATCTCGGAGGAGCCCTTGCTCGCTACTGGCGAGAAAAGGGCTATTTTGTGATAGGGACAACGACCCGGCAAGAGCGTTTGGCAGAGGTGGCTCCGCTTGCCACAGAGGCGGTGTTGCTCAATATCAGCGATGAGGAGCAGCTAAGGCAATTACTCGCGCAAGTCCAAGTGGTGGTGGTTCTCGTCGCAGCTGCTGGTCCTCAGTTAGAAGATTACAAGCGGGCTTATTTAGAAACAGCCCATGCCATCAGTCGAGCACTGATCTACGCCCCTTCGTTGCGGCAAGTGGTCTATACTTCAAGCACTGCAGTTTATGGAGATCATGAGGGGAGGGGAGCGGATGAAAAGACACCTCTTGAGCCTTTAACAGAACAAGCAGAAGTATTGCGCGAGACAGAAGAGGTGTACTTGCATGGTTTTGAAGCTTGTACCAGCACTATATTGCGTTTAGGCGAGCTCAACGGTCCAGGCCGTTCCATGAAAGCGCGGGTCACTCGCCTGTGTGGCGCTGTGCTTGCCGGCAGTGGTTCAGCTCCTGTGAATCTGACGCATCAAGAGGATGCGGTGCGTGCGATTGACTGGGTGATTGAGAGGAGGCTTGGAGGGGTCTACAATGTTGTGGAGCGCAGCTCATCCCACTCGCAGGGAGTTGTATCGCCAAATTTGTGAGGAGCTTGGATTGGAGCAGGTTGCATGGGATGAGGGGCCTTCGTTGCGCCATCTAGGGGAAAAGCGGGTATCTAGTGCAAAACTCGAAGCCACGGGATTTAAGTTTTTTTATTGATAGAAATTGGTTTTTTCTCTTTGTGGGTCATCAGATAGAAGCAGAAGGTATGTGAAGTGGCCCTGCTCATGCGCTTTGACGCTATGAGCATTAGAGATCATGGAAAATAGCAATTCTCCTCTCTCCTGTGTCTAAGGGCTATTGTATACCCAAATAACCTGAAGAATTGGTTTTGGAGCGCGTCAAAGCCCCGGGGTTCGATGCGCTCCAAAACCAATTCTTCAGGTTATTTGGGTATAGCTGGGACGTAAGTCTATCTGCGAATAGCGCGAAGCGCATGAGCAGCCCGAGACCTCTATCTAGCTGACCTTATGCTTCTATCTATTGATGCACAAAGAAAAAACCAGACTCCTCTCCTTGCTGGACTAACCTTCTCCCTTCGGCTTCACTCGTTTGACAAGGCGCCTCATCGGAGGAGCGCGAGTCTCTCCCTCTTCTTTAGGGGGCGCTGCCTTGCGGCGGATCGTCGCCTCCACATGTCGGTCGTGCACTTGAGAAGATAAGTTGCGCAGCTTGCTGAGCTTTTGAGAGAGCTCTTCAAGCTCTGAAAGGGGACTTTTCTTAGATGAGCGCAAAGAGGCGAGAAATTCTTCCTCACTGTCATATTTCGAGGAGAAAGTGATGGAAGAGAGGCTGGAAATTTCTGGGATAAAAAGAAAAGGCTGCGCCGCAAGGGGAACCGAAGTGTACAAGTCGGGAGAATAGCGCAACTCCACCTCTATTTTGGCCTGATGCTTAGGAGGACGGCCCCGTTTGGGTCTTGGGTTGAGCGCTTCATTTGAGTAATAACTTGCAGCTTTTGCTTCGATCGTTTTTCTTGCACTGGCAATATCTCGTCCTACTTTCGTCTGCAACACATTTTTCTTGAGTTTTTCAACCACCTGCACGGGAAGATCTAGATCTTCTTCGAAGACAAAGGAGAGCTCCTCACTGCGGAGCCATTCGATGATCCGAATGCGAGAGCGTTCTTGATAGAATTGCTGCCATTTGTCGAGTTCACTGTGATGATCATGCAGGAATTCAAGAAACTGCTCTCTGGCATCTTTGCCTCCAATGATGTCGAGGAGCTTTTCCTTGGTATCGATATCATAGACCTTTTCATTCGTAAAAGTTTCCATGATTTTTTTGACTTCATAATAGGTCAGCTTAGGGATAGGAGCATAGCGCTGACTATTGGCTTCTAACTCACCCTGGAGTTTGTCGAGCTCTGCTTGAGAGCGGTCGAGGTCGACAAAGACGAGGAATCCCTCTTGTCGATCGAGATAAAAATCTCTTTCATCATCCGACTTGGCAAATGCATCCATCAATCTGTGAGAACGGAGGATGAGCGGAGCTTGAGTTAATTTTGGTTTGGCCATTGAATCCTCTCTAAAATCGGTAAACTTGAGCGGAGGATAGCATCTTGTCTTTCCTCGTGCAATGGATTCTCTCGACATAAACAGGTGGGTTCAGAGGTAATTGCAAAACTAGAGAAAAAGACAATTTTTCGGGGGTTGATCATATCAACCTCTGCTCAACACCCGAAAAATCGCCTTTTTCCTAGTTCTGTAATTTCAGGAACAACCCACATGCACT
>JAFEGQ010000172.1 GCA_018239785.1 Verrucomicrobiota bacterium | reverse complement strand
GATGAGGCCTTTCTTCTCATAGCCTATTCTGCTCCAATGCGCGCAAGCGCAAGAGCAGCCCGAGACTTCTACTTGCTAACCTCATGCTTTCGCTCTCCTCATCAATTTCGAAAGAGGTCTAATTAACTTCAAGAATTGGGGTCATCGTGCCCGCGCCCTTGGCCCTGCCCGACTATCCTCGCAAATTGGGCACGGGCACGCGGGCACGAAAAACCAACTCTTCATTCAACATGTGTATATAAGGAAGAAATGAAGACAGATCAAAACACGCCAGTATCCCAGTGTATTTCCAATTGCAGTTTTAATGCTTAATTGATAATTCAGTTGTTTATGCGCAATTTTCCGCAGGAACACCCATCTATTACCCATAAGCGCGGAAAGCAAAAAAGGCAACTATGGCTGATTTTAACCGTTGTCTTTTTGGGCTTTATTGGCATTTCGATGCCCTACCTGATCTTTCCCGCCCTTTTCCTGAATCCCGAATATGCGATCCTTCCACCAGATGTAAGCATGTCAGTGCGCGCTCTTTTGCTCGGGGTGACCCTCGCTGTCTTTCCGGTCGGACAATTCGTCGGATCTCCCATTTTAGGGGCTTTATCGGATGCCCATGGGCGCAAACAGCTGCTTTCGGGGAGCTTGCTCGTTGCAGGGATCTGTAACTTAATGTCGGGGTTAGCCATTGCACAACAGCATTTGGTATGGCTCATTGTGAGCCGCTTGGTAGCAGGTCTCATGGAGGGGAACATCGCCATTGCGCGCGCGATGGCGGCCGATATGAAAACACTCTCCAAACATGAAACGTTTGGAAAAATTAACGCCTTTGTCTCGATTGCCTACCTGATCGGCCCTTTTGCAGGGGGGGTGATGAGCGATCAGAGCCTCATGCAGGGATTGACGACTTCAACCCCATTTTACTTCATTTGCATCCTCTTTTTTATCTTAGCTGGCCTGTCTGCCCTTGTGCTCAAGAAATCGGTCGTCAACCCCAATCAAGAGGTGAAGACGTTTTGGGAGCGGATGAATTTCATTAAAAGAGCCTCTGTGTTGTTTACCAATCAACGGTTAAAATTCCTGATCCTCACCTCCACATTTTTCACCCTTGCGGTGGATATTTTTTATGAGTTTGGCCCCGTGTATCTCACCGTGAAATGGACACTCGGCCCTGCACAGCTCATCTACTATAATGGTGCGCTGTGTCTTGCTCTTGCCATTGGCAATGGGCTCTTGCCCACTTTCATCTCTGCTCGCGTCCATCCTCGCCGATCTATTCTTTGTGCGCTTGGAGGTTTTGGTCTCTTTGTGATCGGCATGCTAGTGACAAACACCCCTTGGCTGATGATGTTTTGGTGTTTCGCAAGTGGTCTTGTGATTGGGTTGGCTGTGACGTTGCTGACCGTGAAGATTTCAGACTCTGTTTCCGATGCCATCCAAGGAGAGGTGATGGGGTTACAGATCTCTTTGCGCGTGCTTGGAGATGGGTTGATCTGCCTCTTTGGAGGTCTCTTATTGGTCCTCTCTTCTAAGCTCATTTTGATGATCGCAGCTGGAATCTCTTTGCTGGCGATGGTATACTACGCACTTCGAGATAAAAAGGTTTATCATGAGTGAGTATAAGCAGAGGCCAAAAGTTGGAGTAGGTGCCGTTGTCGTCAAAGACAACAAGGTGCTTCTTGGCAAAAGAAAAGGGGCCCATGGAGCTGGGATGTGGTCGACTCCAGGAGGGCACCTTGAGTTTGGGGAAACGGTAGAGGAATGTGCGGGTAGGGAGCTGGCGGAAGAAGCGGGTTTAAAAGCTCTTTCCTTACGCCCTGGGACTTGGGTCAATAATGTGCTCGAAGCAGATAAGCACTACGTTACTATTTTTGTTTTCGTTGATTCCTTTGAAGGGGAGTTGCAACTCCTAGAACCTGATAAATGTGAAGGTTGGGAATGGTTTAAGTGGGATGCACTTCCTTCTCCTATTTTCCCCACGGTCGCCTCCTTCATTCAGAAGGTTGGGCTGGAGCGCTTGAGCAATCAGAGAGATGTGGAAGAAGTCCTTATTCGTTGCAAGTAAAAGATCGCTGGCGCCATCGCCCTTTTTTTGGTAGAACGGGCTTCTATGCGAAGATTTTTCATTATTGGGATTGTGCTGGTCGGGGTGATTGCTTTAGGGATCTTGCTCTATTTCTATCGACGCCCCCCTGAAGATGGCTTACTCACCCTTTACGGGAACGTCGATGTGCGGCAAGTGGACATCGGTTTTCGGGTCGATGGGCGGGTGATTGAGATGCCCTTCCAAGAAGGGGATTTAGTGTGTGCTGGGAAGTTTATGGGGAAGTTAGACCACCAGCCCCTTGAAGATGAGGTGGAGAAAGCCAAGGCAAATGTCGATGCGCTGCAAGCGAGCTTGGTCTATTCTAAGCAGGTGCTTGATCGCAGACAAAAGCTGTTGGATCTGGGAGATGGGAGCATTTCGCTCGAAAATTACCAAGAGGCATTTGCAGCTTATCACTCCTTTCTTGCGAATTTGATGGCGGCTGAGGCAGCTTTAAAAGTGGCTGAGAAAAACTTGCAGGAAACAGAAGTTTTTGCCCCTTCTCCTGGAGTGATTTTGACAAGAGTGCGGGAGCCTGGCTCAGTGGTAAGAGCGGGAGATCCTATTTACACTTTGTCTCTCACTTCTCCCGTTTGGATAAGAGCTTTTGTCCCAGAGCCTCTCTTAGGGGCCATTTATCCTGGCATGTGCGCTGAAGTCTATACCGATACCGTGGGCCAAGGCCCCTACAAAGGACATATCGGCTTTATCTCTCCTGTAGCTGAGTTTACCCCCAAGACGGTAGAGACCACTCAGCTGCGCACCGACTTAGTCTATCGGCTGCGGATCATCGCCGATAATCCCGATCAAGGGCTGCGGCAGGGGATGCCTGTCACAGTGAAATTAAAAAAAAATGAGTAACTCAGTTGTTCGCATTCGCAATCTCTCGAAGCACTTTGAGGGTTATCCAAAGCCTGCGCTCAAGGGGGTCGATTGTGAGATTCAAAGGGGACACATTGTGGGGCTTGTCGGTCCCGATGGAGCGGGGAAGACCACATTGCTCCGTTTGATTGCAGGACTTCTCCTGCCGACGACAGGGACGATTGAGGTCGATGGGTTCGATACGATCAAACAAGCGCAAAAGATCCATTCGATCATCGGCTACATGCCTCAGAAGTTTGGGCTTTATGAGGATCTCTCTGTGCTGCAGAACCTCACTCTCTATGCCGACTTGCGCAACGTCGTGGGGGAAGAGAGGAAAAAAACGTTTGCAAGATTGTTGAAATTTACCGGCCTTGCTCCCTACCAAGACCGATTGGCGAGAAATCTTTCTGGAGGAATGAAACAAAAATTGGGTCTTAGCTGCGCCCTTGTTTACACCCCCACTCTCCTTTTGCTCGATGAGCCCAGCGTGGGGGTCGACCCCATTTCGCGCAGAGAGCTATGGAAGATGGTCTTTGAGCTGGTCGCAGTGGGTATTACGGTGATTTGGAGCTCTTCTTATCTCGATGAGACGGAGAAGTGCCATAGCGTCTTGTTGCTCAATGAAGGGGAGCTGCTCTATGACGGGTCGCCTCAAAAGTTTACGGGAAGGGTTGAGGGGCGCGTTTTCAAGATTGCCAATGTGGGCATCCAGAAGCGCCAAGTGCTCGCTAAGATTTTGGAGCAACCAGAGGTGGTCGATGGGGTGGTTCAGGGAAGTGATCTTCGATTGGTCATGAAGGAGAAAAAAAAGCCTGCTGAAGAGGGGAATGTTTCTTTAACATCCCCTCGTTTTGAAGATGCGTTTATCGATCTTCTCGGAGGGGGGCCTAAGGGAGTTTCTCCTTTGGTCAAAAATGGAAAGCCACTGGTCATTCCCAAAGAGAGGGAGTTTCCGATTGTTGCTCAAGAGCTGGTCAAGCGCTTTGGAGATTTTACAGCGGTGGGAGGTGTCTCGTTTAAAGTGAAAAGGGGAGAGGTCTTTGGCTTGCTGGGCCCCAACGGCGCTGGCAAGTCGACCACCTTTCGGATGATGTGTGGCTTGCTGAAGCCCACCTCTGGGGAGGCTTTTGTCGAGGGGTTTCATCTTCAACGGGCGCCAGGGCAAGCTCGTGCAGAGATTGGGTACATGGCCCAGAAATTTTCCCTCTATGGAAACCTCAGTGTGGACCAAAATCTCAATTTTTTTGCAGGGGCCTATGGTCTTTCTTGGCATGAGCGGACAAGCGTGATCAAACGGTTGATCGAGATGTTCAATTTTGAAGAATATCGACAAGAATCTGCCGACAATCTTCCCTTAGGGTTCAAACAGCGCCTGGCCCTTTCTTGCTCTTTGATGCACCGCCCTCATGTGCTATTTCTCGATGAGCCCACTTCAGGGGTGGATCCTCTGACGCGGCGTGAATTTTGGAATCACATCAATAGCTTAGTGCAAACGGGAGTGACTGTGATTGTCACGACGCACTTTATGGATGAAGCTGAATATTGCGATCGTATCGGCCTGGTGTACCGCAGTAAATTGATCGCTCTAGGAACCCCTGACGAGCTCAAAGCCAAGGTTCATCCAGAGAAAAATTTATCTCCCACAATAGAGGATGCTTTCATTCAACTCATCGAAAACTATGATGCGCAAAACCCCCTTTAAAGTCGTTTTGCGCCGCCTTTGCTCTTTGATGATCAAAGAGTGGTTGCAGATTGTGCGCGATCCGAGCAGTCTGCTGATTTGCGTTGTCTTACCCCTTGTACTTCTTGTTCTCTACGGCTATGGGGTTTCCCTCGATATGAATAACATTAAAGTGGGAATCGTGCTCGAAGATACAGCGCCAGATGCGACCAGCTTTGCCAGAGCTTTCCTCGATTCTCCTTATTTCGAGCCCCGAGTGGTGAGAGATCGGAGAGAATTAGAGAGGGAGATGCTGCGGGGGGATATTCGGGGCATCATCGTCGTCCCCTCCTATTTTTCTCAGTTTAGGCGCAATCCCTCTCAAATTGCCCCTATTCAAGTGATTGCCGATGGAAGTGAGCCCAACACTGCTAGCTTTGTGCAAAATTATGCGATGGGGGCTTGGCGCAATTGGTTAGCGCAAGAGCAGGAGAGCAGCCGCCTCCGCACCTCTCCGCCCGTTCAAGCTCAAACCCGTTTTTGGTATAACGAGGGGCTGGCAAGTCGCTACTTTCTCGTGCCAGGCTCCCTGGCGATCATCATGACGCTGATCGGGACACTCCTCACATCGCTTGTGGTTGCGAGGGAGTGGGAAAGAGGGACGATGGAGTCGCTGATGGCTACCCCTGTGACAGTGATGGAGCTGATTGTGGGAAAGCTGATCCCCTATTTTATCTTGGGCATGGGGTCGATGGTGATGACCACCTTTGTGGCGGTTTTGATCTACAAGATCCCCTTTCGCGGTTCTCTTTGGCTACTCACCCTTGTTTCTGCGGTTTTCTTATTTTGCGCCTTGAATTTAGGGCTGCTGATTTCTACAACAGCGAGAAATCAGTTTGTTGCAGCGCAAACGGCGATTGTCTCCTCCTTTCTTCCCGCCACGATCCTCTCGGGATTTCTCTTTGAAATCGGGAGCATGCCGCTGCCCATTCAGTGGCTCACCTATTGCATCCCTGCGAGATATTTCGTCACCTCTTTGCAAACCCTTTTTCTCGTGGGCAATGTCCCCTCTCTCATTTTCAAGAACATTATCATGATGCTGGCGCTTGGAGGAGTATTGCTTGTGTTCATCATCAGACGGACCCGCAAGAGGCTGGATTAAGATGATAGAAAGAGTTTTAGCGCTCATCTACAAAGAGTTTTTAGCAGTCTGGAGAGACAAAAAAAGTCGGATGGTCCTGATCGTCCCCCCTCTTCTTCAGCTGTTTGTCTTTGCGTTTGCTGCCACACTCGATGTGAAGAACGTCTCCATGGGGATTCTCAACCGGGATAATGGCGAGCAGGCGATCGAACTGATTGAGCGGTTCAAAGGGGCAAAAGTCTTTAGCCATCTTGAGATGTTATCTGCTGTTGAGGAGATCGCCCCTTTAATTGATACGCAAAAAGTGACCATCGTCCTTTCGATCGATGAGCAGTTTTCCCGCAATTTAGATGCAGAGGGGCAAGCCTCTGTGCAGCTCATTCTCGATGGGCGCAAGTCCAATGCAGCGCAGATCATCGGAGGCTATGCCTCGACCATTTTAGAGCAGTTTAATAGGGATTTTGCCGCTCATGTGGAGTTTGTGCCGCAAAATACAGAGCTTGTTCCTCGCAATTGGTACAATCCCAACCTCCTTTATCCTTGGTTTACGGTCCCTAATCTCAGCGGCGTGTTGATGATGCTGGTCGCTTTGCTGCTCACCGCACTTTCTGTCGCAAGAGAGAGGGAGTTGGGGACCTTCGATCAGCTGCTTGTCTGCCCTTTTTCGGCCTTTGAGATTTTGGTGGGAAAGGCTATCCCTGCTCTAATTATCGGGTTCATTGAGGGAAATGTGATCCTGTTTGCCGCGGTTTTTTTCTTCGGGATTCCGTTTGAGGGATTTTTGCCCTTTCTCTATTTCGGGATGTTTTTATTTTTGCTGGCAGTGGTGGGGATCGGCCTTTTCATCTCTTCCCTCTGTTCGACGCAGCAGCAAGCAGTGTTAGGGACCTTTGCGTTCATGAGCCCTGCTGTCATGCTCTCTGGATTTGCAACGCCCATTGCCAACATGCCTTATTGGCTGCAGATTGTGACCTTCGTCAACCCTTTGCGTTATTATCTTGTGATTGTGAAGGGGATCATGTTGAAGTCAATTCCTTTTTCGATTATTTGGATCCAAATGTGGCCTTTGGCGATGATTGCTCTTTTTAATCTCGTCGCTACCACCTGGTTTTTTCGTCATCGACTGGGGTAAGAATTATGAATAAGAAAAATAAAGCAAATTTGTATTTATTTTGTTGGCTATTGTTATGTTCTACAACATCTTGGGCCGATTGTACTTTAGGAAGCTGTAATCCTGATGGGATGATCATAGGCGCTAATACTTCAACAATTACACTTGGGGTAGGGGGTTGCGCAACAACAGGCAATATTGCAGAGATAGTTGCTGGAGCAACAATTATTCCTACGTCTGGAGATGGGATTGATGTGGGCACAACAACTCCTTGGACAATTACCAATAATGGTACTATTAGTACTACTTCAGGGAATGGCATTTCGGCACCTGGTAGCGGTGCTGGACCAATTACTCTTATAAATACCCAAACGATAGCAAGTTCGACATTAAGTGGCGCTATATTGCAAGGAGGTGGGGCTGTCACCAATCAGTTGGGAGCCTCTATTCAAGGTGCATTTACGGGTATTTCTTTTTCGATCAACGGAAGTGGCTCACCTAGCGGTGGACCCAGGGCTTCCGCATGAAGATTTTCGTTGATGGTTGAGGACTAAAAGCGCGATGATGCCTCTCTTATTTTTCCACGAAGGAGGTACAATGTCCTGCACTATGTCGACGACGTCTATCATGATCG
>JAFEGQ010000171.1 GCA_018239785.1 Verrucomicrobiota bacterium | reverse complement strand
TTAGAGAGTTGTTTGCTAGAAACAGGCAATATTCCCGCTTTGAACCATCGCCATGCCGTACGGTAACTGACTCCCTACTGCTTTGCCCAAACGCTGAATTTCATATGAATGAAATATCATATTTGACTATATCTGTCTATAATTTTGGCAACAGTTGCCAACCATTCCCCGTAGAGCCCTCTAAAATGGCGTTGCACCCAAGCTTTTGCGCTTCTACAGCCACGATGCGCGCCAAAAGCTGCCTCGTCATCGAGGTGGAGACCGGATAGCCGTTGTAATCGGAATTCGCCTGGATGGCTAAGTTGAGCCACTTTTGCGCAAACTCCTCTTTGGCATCGATGATGAGAGGTTCGATGCCTAGAGCTTTTGCAATTTTATGGAGAGCAGCCATCTCTTCCTCCCCTTGCCCTACATCAATGGTGATCGGAATGATCTCTTGGGCCTGGTAGATATGGCGCAGCAGGACGATCGCCAGCGAGGAGTCTAATCCCCCTGAGAAGGCGACCGCCACTTTTTCCCCCTTTTGGACAGGGGTTTTGTGAATTTTTTCCAAAATTTCTGAAATTGTCATAGTGTTTTTCCTTTTAATCTTAATGCGTTCAATTTGATAAAACCTTTGGCGTCGAGCTGATCGTAATTGCCTAAGCGATCCATGCTAGCGACGTCGTAGTTGTAGAGAGATTGGGGCGACTCGCGTTGAATGACGGTGGAGTTGCCTTTGTAGAGCTTTAAAAAGACCTTTCCCTCGACGCGCTCTTGGCTTTTTTCGATGGCGGCCATGAGAAACTCCATTTCTGGACTGAACCAAAAGCCGTTATAGATCAGTTGAGCGATCTTAGGGGCCCACAGCTCTTTGAGGTGCAACACCTCTGGGTCTAACGCATGCGCGTCACAATGTGTGCCAAATTAGAGCAGGGGCAAGTCCTTTATCACCCCAGCACAACGCAAGCCGAAGAGCCTCAAAAGGAGATTTACAAGGCTATTGGGATCTCACCACAGATCTCAAAAGCTAAAAAAATTATAGTCTGATTTCAACCCGTAGTGTCGAATCATACCAATTCCCGAATATAAAATCATAAAGTGCACCTGCATTTTGCCGAGGACCAAAGCTTAGGAGTAGAGCGCAACTCATGCAGTTGCCGAGAACGAAAGCGCAGGCCCGCAGGTAAAAGGCGG
>JAFEGQ010000170.1 GCA_018239785.1 Verrucomicrobiota bacterium | reverse complement strand
TCCAATGCGCGCAAGCGCAAGAGCAGCCCGAGACTTCTACCTTACTTACCTTTATGGCAAGTGCCAGCCACCTAATCTTGACAACTGACATGATTGAATTTCGAAAGAGGTCTATTTGCAATTGATAGATGAGGAACAGCATAAAAGAGGACGCGAATTATTGATTCGAGTTGTAGCGATGCTCACCAAAATGGCTCGAGGGAACAGCTAATTAGGAGAGTCGGGCAAGGGCACGGGCGCGGGCTCTGGCACGAAAAACCAATTCTTCAACTTAATTGGGCATAGCTCTATTCAGCATACGTGCGGCTTATCTTAAACAGGAGAGGGGACTTGGGTTCCCAAGACAGCAGCCTCTTTGCTTGCGAGGACAGCCGCTTCTCCTCCAGCTGCGTTGATTTTTTTCAGCTGACGCCCTAGGCTTTTCACGGCAACCATCCAGCCGACAAGGACCACGGAGAGAATAGCGGCGACGTAAGGGGCGCAAAGCATCAGGCTGTTATTTGCTGCTAGCAGTAATCCTTGATAGATAAGAGCGCCGCCAGACTTACCAAAGCGGGAGCTGACACCGTCAATGGCGGCCTTCCCTTTGACTTTTGACTCTCGCGTCAAAGGAATAAAGCAAATTTCTTTAGTTTCGTCGAAAACCGCATACTTAGCGCCCCTGGAGAGGGTATTTTGCGCAGAGCCAAGGAAAGCAAGGAGCGCAAGGGGGCTAATGCCGACGAGTTGAGTGAGGAGGGCAAGATGATCTTTAGGGAAGAAGTAGAATGTAAAAAATCCAATACTTGTCACCAAGAGGATCATCGGAGTGATAAGGGCAGAGGTTGTCCATCCAAAACGGCGAATCACGTTTCCCGTGAGGAAGAAGGACATGAGGGTGGCTACAACGCCTGTGACCCAAGTGACATGTCCCATGTAGGTATTGTACTCGCCTGGGGTCGGATGGAGCTGCCTCACCTGATCTTTCCAAAGGACTTCGACTAAGTTAATGACCAAATTGTAAGAGACGACGACAATGGCCATCCGCGTCAAGTATTTGGATTTGGCGAGATAGATAAAACTTTCTCGGAGAGAAGGTCTCGAAGTGAGTTTTTTCACTTGCGCGCTGTCTGCTAACGTCCGGGAATCGTAGGTCGAGTGCTCAACGACCCGTTTTTGGAGATAGTAATAGAGGGCCATAATGCAAAGCCCGCTTACTAACACGCAGACAGTGAGCAAGATAAGCGATTGATGCCATGCTGTAGCGCCAATGATCCAATGGGGATTAAAAGGTCTAGAGCTGAGAAAGACAGAGATAGGGCCTGCTGCGATCGAGGCGCAATTCACTCCTATCGTAAAAATACCATAGAAACGAGCTGCTTGAGAGAAGGTGTTGATTTCGTTGGCAAAGCCCCAAAAGAGGATGCTTAAACAGATCACTCCCCAAACTTCAGACATCGCATAAAACAGAGCAAAGCTCCAAAAGCGGATCATGGCGATCAACCCAGCAAGCCCTGTGGGTAAGTGAAGCTGTAGCCAGTCGGCGAATCGGTGGAGGTGAACAGCATTTCCTAGGGGATAGGAGACGAAGGTAAAAAGGGCAAAAAACACCATGAAGATCGAAAACATGATGTAGAAAACTTTCTGAGATGAGTAGTGGTGGCTCAGCTTTACAAAGATGGAAGTCAAGAGAACTGCCATCGGAAACATGGCCCATACTTTGAGAAACGGGATGACCGAAGCTCCAGCTGGATCAGCAGTGACTATAATAGAATCTTTGACGTTTCTTAAGATGTTGAAGGCAAAGGCGACAAAGAAGCCCATGAGCAGCATCGGGATCAGTTTTTTGAGCTCATGTGTGTAGACTGGCCAAAAGAAAGAGCGGAGTTTTCCAAAGGTATCTTCTTGAGTCATTTCGCACCTCTCAGGAGTAAGAAAAGATGGTATAGTAGCACACCGTTAATTTCCATGAAATGGCTACACTGGAGAACGCTCAGGAGAGCGCGCTGAGGGTTTCAAGAGAGCCGCATCTTCTAGCATCGCCGCTTCGCCCCCAGCTGCAGTGACTTTGTTCAGCTGGCGACCGAGGCTTTTCACGGCAATGATCCAGCCGACGAGCACGGCTGCAAGGATTCCAGCGACATAAGGGGCGCAGCGGACGAGGCTGTTGTTCGAAGCCAGGAGTAGCCCTTGGTAGACCAGAGCGCCTCCAGATTTGCCCATGCGAGAGCTGACTCCATCGATTGCGGCTTTTCCTTTGACTTTTGATTCTCGCGTTAAAGGGATAAAACAGAGTTCTTTGGTGGTATCGAAAACAGCATACTTCGCACTGCGGGAGAGGGCGTTTTGAGTGGAGCCAAAGAGGGCGACGAGCACGATAGGGGTGACCCCCATAAAATTGGTGAGGACAGCGAGATGGTCGTTCGGGAAGAAGTAGAATGTAAAAAATCCAATACTTGTTACCAGAAGGATCATCGGAGTGATGAGGGCAGCTGCCGTCCACCCAAAGCGACGGATCACGTTCCCAGAGATGAAAAAGGCCATGAGAGTGGCTAAAACCCCCGTCACCCAAGTGACATGTCCCATATAAGCATTATATTCACTGGGGTTGGGATAGAGCTGTTTGACCTGATCCTTCCAAAGTACTTCAACTAAATTAATGACCAAGTTGTAAGAGACGACGACAATAGCCATCCGAGTCAGGTACTTAGATTTTGCAAGATAGGCAAAACTCTCTCGCATGGAGGGTTTTGAAGTGATTTTTTTCACCTGAGTATTGTCTATCAATTTTTTCGAATCATAGACCGAGTGGTCAATGACATTGCGCTGTAGCCAGTAATAGATAGCCATTACGAAAAAGCCGCTGGCCAACACGCTGATGGTGAGCAGGATCAGCGATTGATGCCATGCTGTAGTTCCGATGATCCAATGGGGGTTAAAGGATCGATTGCTAAGAAACACAGAGACAGGGCCTGCTGCAATCCCAGACCCGTGGGCTCCTAAAGCGAACAGGCCGTAGAATCTAGCAGCTTGAGAGACAGAGGTGATTTCATTGGCAAATCCCCAAAAGAGGATGCTTAAACAGATCACTCCCCATGTTTCACACATCGCATAAAAGAGGGAAAACGTCCAAAAACGGATCATGACGATGAGGCCAGAGAGCCCATCTGGCAAGTAAAGCTGTAGCCAATTGGCGAATCGGTGCAAATGGGCTGCATCCCCCAGAGGATAAGAGACAAAAGTAAAGAGGGCAAAAAACAGCATGAACAGGGAGAACATCATATAAAATACTTGCTGCGATGAGTAGCGGTGGCTGAGTTTCACAAAGAGAGAGGTCAAGAGGAGAGCCATGGGCAACATGGCCCATACCTTCAGAAAAGGGATCACTGAAGCGCCAGCAGGATCGGCAGTGACGATAATAGTATCTTTAACACTGCGCAAGATGTTGTAGGCAAAGGCGATAAAGAAACCCATGAGTAGCATGGGAATCAATTTTTTTAGTTCATGAGAGTGAACAGGCCAAAAGAAAGAGCGGAGTTTGCCGAAGGGAGCTTCTTGGCTCATTTTGGACCCCGCAGAGATACACGATGCATTGAGACCCTCAATTGCGATCTTGAAACTAGAATATACAATAAAAGGGGGAGTAAATGCAATACATGATTACTTCTTCGAAAGAGCTTCGAGGCCTGGCAAAGTTCCATATTCGATATATTCTAAGCTCGCTCCTCCTCCCGTAGAAAGATGGGACATCTTATCGCTTAAGCCCGCTTGATTGACAGCAGCGAGGCTGTCTCCTCCCCCGAGAATCGTTGTCCCTTCACAGGAGGCGATGAGGCGAGCAAGTTCTTGCGTCCCCCGTTCAAAAGGGGGCGTTTCAAAGGCCCCGACGGGTCCGTTCCAAAAAATAGTTTTCGCTTTGGCGATGAGGGGGGCCCACTGTTCCAAAGTGGCAGGTCCGATGTCGAGCCCCATGAGATGGTCAGGAATTCCTTGAATTGTTGTGAAGAGCTCGATCTTCACATTTTTCTCCAAAGCGGAGGCAGCGACGATGTCGATGGGCAAGAGGACAGGCAATGCTTTCGTCTGCTCGACCAACTCTTCTTCACACAAGGAGCGGCCGATCGAAACCCCTCTCCCTTTGAGGAAGGTAAAGGCCATCGCCCCTCCAACAAGCACTTGGTCAGCTTTTTGGCATAGCGTTTTGAGGACCCCTAGCTTGCTTGAGACTTTTGCCCCTCCAATGATAGCGACAAAAGGGCGAGCAGGGTTGAGGAGGGTTTTGCTCAAAAAAGCTACCTCTTTTTGAACCAAATAGCCCAAAGCTGCGCGCTCTGGAAAGAGTTCGGGGAGTTTCACTGTCGAAGTGTGGGTCCGATGGGAGGTGCCAAAGGCATCGTTGACATAGCAATCGCCAAGTTTTGCAAGTTCTGCGGCAAAAGAGGGATCGCTCTGCGGTTTGGTTTCACCCGGATAGAAGCGGAGATTTTCTAAAAGAACCACCCCTCCTTGTGCGATCAGCTGTTCGACGGAGGGGCCTATGCAATCACGCGCCATCGCGACGGGCTGACCGAGGAGCTCTTGGAGTCGAATGGCGCAAGGGGCGAGGGTCATCTCAGGGACAAAGGTGCCTTCGGGTCGCCCCAGATGACTCAGGAGGATGGGTTGAGCGCCTCGTTGAATGAGGTCAATGATTGTGGGCAAGGCGGCCCTTATCCGCGTATCATCGGTGATTTGGCCGAAGGCGTTTTGGGGAACATTAAAATCGACCCGCACAAGAATGCGTTTGCCAGCGACACTTAAATCTTGCACGCACAAAAACATAGTTTGAACAATAGGAGGTCCTTGCTACTCTGTCAAGACTTTAAAGAGAGCCGAAGGGATTGCCAGATTCAAAAGTCTCCCCCGATTTGCGGCGGCGCAATTCTAAGCGGATCGAATAGAGGAGATCCTGATCAAAATTGCGGTGGGCAGCCCATTGCAAGTAGGGCGTGGGAACCTCCCGAAAAGAGCGCCCTTTATGAGGCCCTAAGGGCATTTTATTCATTTTGATCGGCTTTTCGAGGGCTTCAAAGAGTTGTTCGGTGGTTTTAAAATTTTCGCTTAATCGATTAAAAACAAGAGCATTGATGTAGGCGTCGTCCATAGCCCGATGGGCTGCTTCAGCGGGGATGTTGAAGTGCTTGCGTAAGGCTTCAAGGGAATTGACGGGACATTGTCCGTAGAGGCGGGCTAAGCGTAAGGTGTCTGCGTGGGGGCGTGAGGTGAGAGAGCAAGGGATCCCCTCTCGTTTCGCAGCCTCTTCAATCATTTTTAAATCAAATAAAATATTATGTCCTATGAGAAGTCCCTCTTTGAGAAAGGAGAGGAGAGAGGGGAGAATTTCGCGGATTTTGGGCTTGCCGGCGAGCATTTTATCAGTGATTTTGTGGATCTTGATCGATTCCTCGGGAATCTCACATTCTGGATCGACAAGCGTTTCGTACCGATCGAGGATGTCTTCGAAGGTGAAACGGACAGCGCCCACTTCAATGATCCGATCTTGTTCAGGATCAAGACCGGTCGTTTCACAATCGACGCAGAGGAAAGTTGTTTTGCGCATCAAGGGCATAGAGAAGTCTCGATTGTCTCAATCAACTCTTTGCGCCCCATGCCTGTGGTGGCAGAGGTGACAAGTCCATCTGGTCTTCGATGGAGGGGTAATTTATCCCCCTTAGTGTAGACCCGCACAAGGGGCAGAGAAATCGAATGGGCCCAATCGAGAAATTGTAAATCCGCTCTTTGAAGAGGATGGCGGGAATCGATCAAATGGAGCACCACTCTTAGCTCGGGGCTCTTTGTGAGATACTGCTCTGTCGCCTCTTGGTCCAGTTTGTGGGTGCTATATCCATAGCCAGGCAGGTCAACGACATGGAGGAACTCATCGACACAAAACCATTGCAGGGTTCTCGTTTTTCCAGGAGTGGCAGAGATTTTGACGAGATTTTTGCGTGAAAATAAAAAATTTAATAATGAAGATTTGCCGACGTTGGAACGCCCTACAACAGCGATCTGGGGGAGTCTCCGATTTGGGGGGGCTCCACTCTTAAGAAATTCGACATTTTTCCAATTCAACATAGCGTTTGTCACCTCCCGCATGGGTTAAAGTGATGCGGGTGTATTCCCTTGGGAGGAGTGTTTCTATCCGTTCAGGCCATTCAATCAAAGTGAGCTGTGGCCCATAGAGGTACTCATCAAACCCAAGGTCCAAAAATTGTTCAGCTCCCCTGAGGCGGTAGAGATCAAAATGGTGAGCCTTGCCATAACTTTGCAAATAGACAAAGGTAGGGCTTGTGATCTGTTCAACGTTTGTCCCTGTAGCAGATTCGATGATCCCTTTAATGAGGGTGGTTTTACCTGCTCCAAGGTCACCAAAGAGGCAGACAAGAGAGGAAAGCTCTAGGGCCAGCTCCCTTCCCAGGGCTAACGTCTCTTCTGCACACGTTGTAACTAACTTTCTACCCAACGCTCAACATAGGGTTCAAATTCTTCATATTTACTCAACTCTTCGACGAAGGCAGAGATCTTTTCATCGTTCATCTGCTTTTGCAAGCTGCTGAGAAAGTGGGTTTCAATTTCAAAGCGGTTTTGCCCAAGGGCTTCGAGGATGGTGATCGACTTGAGGTGATTGTGTGTGAAGTCGCGCACAACAGCTGATTTACTGTTAAAGAGTTTTCCGGTGATCACAGAGGAGTAAACTGTTTTGCTAATGGGTTCTTTTCGCTCTGTGATGTAGTGTTTAATCATTTCGGGATCTTCTGAAACGTTAAAGCGTTTGATGGGTAATCCTCCCAGGCGCTCTTTGTTTTGAGGGCAACGGGCGACGTGATCGTAAATGGCATCTTGCGGGTTGGGATGGAGGTTGTCTCCGTACACTTTGCTGCAAAAAGGACATAAATAAATCTTTTTTGTCTCAGCGTTGACCGATTCTCGGCTAAAGTGGATTTGAACTTGTGCTTCGCGCCAAAGTTTCCCCTCTTTTTCGAGGAGACGCACCGCCTCGTCGGCGTTTTGGTAGATGGTCTTCCCAGAAGGGAACAGCACAGGTTCTGCTCCGTCCCGTTCTTGTAGAAAAAAAGCGTAAGCTGTGAGGAGGTCAACTTTTTTGTTCTCATCTAAAAAATTGAGCAGTGATTTTCTTAAAGCATCCGAGATTGCCATTCAATCCTCCACGATTTGGAGGTTGAGAGTAAACTGCTCCTCAATAAGAATCAATCGCTTTAACTGTAAGAGGAAGTTGTGAAAATTTTAGATGAGTT
>JAFEGQ010000016.1 GCA_018239785.1 Verrucomicrobiota bacterium | reverse complement strand
TAGTGCTAGGGAGAGAAGAGGGCATAGTGCTGGGGAGAGAAGAGGGCGTAGTTCTGGGAGTGGAGAAGGAGAAGAAAACCATTGCTTTAGAAATGTTTAAGCAGGGATGTGATCTCACCCTTGTCCATAACGTCACAAAAATTTCCTTCGACGACCTCAAGCTGTTACTGCAGCAAGATTTGTCTCTTCGGAGGTGATGAAAGCATGGAACACCGAGTCGTGTTAACAGCTGGAAAAACGGGGGGACATCTTTATCCCGCTCAAGGACTTGCACGTCAGCTTCAAACTTTAGGGCATGCGCCCCTTTTTATCGGCAGTGGCTTGAAAAAAAGCCCCTTCTTTGCGCAAGAGCAGTTCCCCTTCGCGCAAGTGGTAGCAGCGCCTCCCTCTAAACGGCGCCCTTGGAACCTCTTCACCCTTGCTTGGGGGACGTTGCAGGCTTGGCGCTCCTTGCGCAAGGCAAAGGCCAAAGTGGTGGTGGGCTTTGGGGGCTACAGCAGCGCTCCAGCCCTTTTTGCAGCCTTGATCGCTCGCATTCCCATCGTGTTACATGAGGGAAATGTTATTCCGGGACGTGTCACCCGCCTTTTTTCCAAGTGGGCCCGCCATGTCGCTGTACAGCTCCCTTTGACCGGCCCTTCTTTGGGCAATCATGTCGTTGAGGTGGCGATGCCGAGTCGCTTTCAAAAGCGATTTTCAAGGCAAGAGGCGCTCGATTTTTTTGGTCTCCATGAAGGGCGCAAAACACTTCTCGTATTTGGGGGCTCCCAAGGCGCTTTGCACCTCAATCAGACGGTAGTCGAAAGTTTGACCGATTTTCCAGCAGATCAGCTTCAGGTGATCCATTTTACAGGAGAGGAGGTCGAAGGGTACAAAGAAGCTTATCGGCAAAAGAACATTTCCGCCTATGTGCGCTCTTTTGAGCCGCGGATTGACCTCGCATGGAGTTTGGCAGACCTTGCCCTGATCCGGGCAGGAGCGGCCTCCATCGCTGAGCAGATTGAGTGGCAAGTGCCCGCCATTTTCGTCCCTTATCCCCATGCCCTCGATGGGCACCAAGAGGCCAATGCTAGGTTTATCAGTGAAAAAGTAGGAGGAGGGGTTGTCCTCCTTGCAAAGCATTGCACTCCAGATCGGTTAGCAGCAGCTTTTCGTGAGCTCATTCAAAGGGGCGAAGAGATGCAGGGGAATTTGAAAAACTACTATGAACAACCTCGCTCTCAACTTTTAGAGATCGTGGAGAAATATTTGTGAGTTCTCTGCGTTGAAGATCTTCAACAATCTAATACACTAATACATATACGGATACGATAGATTTTTAGCGCTTTGCGTTTTGACAGGTTGACGGATTTAAGTTGAGAGCTTAAATTGGCCATATGTGGATAGAGAGAGACATTAGTGCACGGCTGCGGAAGGCTCGAGGAGTCTACGTGCATATCCTGATTGGGCCGCGTCAATGTGGAAAAAGCACTCTATTTGCTGCAATCGCCGGCAGTGATTACGCGCAAGTCACTTTCGATGATTTCCAAATGCGCAATCTAGCTGATCGAGATCCCGCACTCTTTCTGGCTCAATATCCGCCGCCCCTTGTCATCGACGAAATTCAATACGCCCCCTCAATTTTCCCTGAAATTAAACGGATCATCGACAATTTGAAACGGGAAAGGGTTCTCAACGACCGTTCCGAGGAAATTGAGGTTCTTTTCTATTTGACAGGCTCGAATCAAATTTTATTAGATCAGCAGGTGAAGGAAACTCTTGTTGGGCGTGCAAGCTATGATTATCTGAATACCTTTTCGGTGCATGAGATCAAAAATGCATTTCCCCAGATCCCATTGACGGAGGTGCTCTTTAAGGGGGGATGGCCTGAACTTTATACCAATGCTGCTTTAGACCCCGTCAAATACCTCAATGATTACATACGCAACTTCATTGAAAAAGACATCGTCGTGAGTGCAGGGATCATCAAGAAAAAGGAGTTTCACACAGTACTTGGGATGCTTGCAGCGCGAACGGGCAATATCCTCAACGCCTCCTCTCTTGCAAAGGACAGTGGTGTGAAATCGGTCACCATCAATGAATGGGTCTCTATTTTAGAGCGCACTGCCCTCGTCTACCTACTTCCCCCTGTAGAAGCCAACCTCAACAAGCGTTTAACCAAATCTCCAAAAGTCTATTTTTTGGATACAGGTCTTGCCACCCGTTTGCAAGGATGGATGGATATTCATCCTCTTCTGGGAAGCCCGCAAGCGGGAGCCCTTTTTGAAACGCTTGTCTTAAGTGAAATTGTCAAATTTATCATGAATTTCGGCAAAAATTGGAAGGTCTCTCTTTGGAGGACGAAAGATGGGGAAGAGATCGATTTCATCATCGATAATGGCAAGGGGGAGATTCTTGCTCTTGATGCAAAGCTCAGTATTCATGGAGCAGCTCCTCTCCCTCTTCCTCCCGTCTTGTCAAAAACTTACCCTCAGCTGAAATATACAATCCTCGTCACTTATAATGGCAAAAGGCTCTGGCTCAGCAAAGAATGCCTCCAAATCCCTCTTGTCGAGTTAACTGATTTTTTGTTGGAGACATACTCATGAACTATCATTTAGTGGGAATTGGCGGAATTGGAATGAGCGCGCTTGCTCGTTTACTCCTCGACACAAATGAAACGGTCTCTGGCTCAGACAAGAAGGATTCTCCCCTTTTAGCCAGCTTACGCCATGCAGGCGTGCAAGTGGACTTACAGCAAAAAGGGGAGTTGCTCTCTTCCCACTCTACGGTAGTTTATTCCACAGCAGTTGCGATGAAAAATCCTGAGATCGCCAGGGCTCAAGAGTTAGGTTGTACGCTTTTGCATCGCTCAGAGCTGCTTGCCAAGTTGATGTGTAACTACAAAAGACTCGCCGTCACAGGGACGCACGGCAAGACCACCACCTCAGCTCTTTTAGCCTGGGTATTGCTCTCCTCGGGTTTTGACCCTTCCTTTGCCCTTGGAGGGATCCTTCCTCCTCTTGGACGGAATGGGCAGAAAGGGCAGGGACCCCACTTTGTGGTCGAAGCTGATGAGAGCGATGGCTCTTTTCTCAAGTGCGCTCCCTACGCAGCGATTGTGACCAATGTGGAAGCTGAGCATCTCGACCAGTGGAAGAATGTCGAGCGGCTGAAAGAGGCCTTTGAGGAGTTTTTTACCCATGTCGAAGGGCCCCTCGTTTTATGTGCAGATGATCCTTTTTTACAGGGCAGGCAAGGGATCACCTATGGATTTTCCTCTCACGCCCAGCACCAAATCACCGACTTTCAGCAAGAGGGGTTTTCGATCCGTTTTCACTTAAGCGGCCACACCCTATCTCTGCCCCTCATCGGGCGGCATAACGCCCTCAATGGCGCTGCTGTCTTTCTCCTTTGTCGCGAGTTAGGTTTAAGTGCGGCTAGCATCCAAGAGGCCTTTAGCACGTTTCCGGGCGTCGCCAGGCGTTTGGAGAAAAAAGGAGAGGTGAAAGGCGCCCTATTTTTCGACGACTACGCCCATCATCCTACCGAAATTAAAACGACATTAGAAGGATTGCGCGCCGCCATTGGAGAGAGGCGTCTCATTGCCATTTTTCAGCCCCATCGCTACACCCGCACAAGAGATTGTTGGGAGGCGCTCGCCTCTGCCTTTGAAGCAGCCGATCAGGTCGTTGTGACAGAGATTTACTCAGCTGGGGAGGAGCCCATTGTGGGCGTGACGCAAGAGGCTCTTATCGACCTCATTCCGCAAGCGGTGACAAACTATGAGGTGCGCCCATGGGATGTGGTGATCACCTTAGGGGCAGGAGATGTGACCCATCGCTTTGATCAGCTGCCCGAGGTCAAAAAACTCCGCCTGGGCCTTCTCTGTGGAGGAAGTTCTCCCGAGCATGAGATTTCACTCGCGTCGGCGAGAAATTTTCAAGGAGCTCTCAGAGAAGATCTCTACGATGTGGAGTTCTTTCCGATTTCTCGCTCGCAAAAAGAAATTTCCGATCTCTTGCCTCAGTTGCTGAAGTGCGATCTCTTTTTGCCGATTTTTCATGGACCTCAAGGAGAAGATGGGGTGTGGGCGGCTTTGTTTGAGCTGCTCGGGAAGCCCTATGTGGGTCCCGATTTTCGCGCTTGCAGCATTGCTATGGATAAGGGGCATACCAAGAAGATCGCCGCATCTGCTGGGGTGCCTACATTGCCCTCGTTTGAGCTCGAAGCGGGAGACCCCCTTCCCTCTTTGCCCTGGCCCATCACCTTCGTCAAACCGGTCCATTTGGGCAGTTCGATTGGAGTGAGTCGGGTCACAAGCGATGAAGAGTTTGTAGAGGCTGTACAACGCGCTCTGAAGCTCGATAACCGGGTGATTATCGAAAAGGGAATTCGCGCGCGCGATATCGAGGTCGCCGTTTTAGGCAATCGGCTCTTGCGCACCCCTCCTCCTGGAGAGGTGCTCACGGGGGATCACTGGTATGACTATGCGGGAAAGGCGGAGGGGACCCCCACACCCACGCAGACTGTGGCCAACTTGTCTCCTGAACTTGCCGCTCAAGCGCAAAAACTTGCCAAGCAAGTTTTCCATCTCCTCGGCTGTCGCGGATTTGCAAGGGTCGATTTTCTGCTCGACGAAACAGGAGCTCTCTATCTGAACGAGGTCAATCCCATCCCTGGGTTTACCGCCATTAGCCTCTATCCCAAAATGTGGGAAGCTGCGGGAATGCCTCTTGCAGATCTTTTAGATCAATTCATTCAATTGGGTTTAAGTTCTCGTAGATGAAATTTCCCCTCCATAAGGCCCTCCTCCTCATCCTCAGCTCGACTTTGATCATCTCGGGAAGCGCTTATGCCCTCTATTTTTTTTCTCACAAGATGCAGAGCAGTCGCGCATCTGATCCTCAATTTCTCATTCGAAATTTAGCTCATTGTGGCCTTTTGCCAACCTCCTACCTCGCCACTTTGCTCGACCTCTCTGTAGATGCCCCCACTAACCTCTATGCCTTTGATCTCTCTTCTGGAGAAAAGCGCCTTCTCGCTAATCCCTACTTTGAGACAGCTCATTTAAGTCTCGAGCCTCCCCATACGTTGAGAGTCGACTATCAACTCTATCGGCCAGTGGCGAGGCTTCTCGACCAGGCTTTTAGCGCTCTTTCTTCTGGAGGGACACTCATCCCTTCCACTGCTTCTACCTTGCCGACTCTATATCTAGGAGGGGGAGATCCACGACTCGCTCTTGCGATTTTCGAAAAATGCCCCGACGCCTCTTTTGTCGACGTCTCTTGCGCCAATAGCGAGAGCTTGGGGAAGCGGCAGATTGTCGTCCAAATCGACGGACATTTACTCCGGATCACTCCTGGATCTATTGATGGATCTTTTGACAACGCTTTAGGGCGCTACCGCCGTTTGAAAGGGTCCTTGCCTCCATTAAGTGTCGTCGATTTGCGCTTAGAACATCTCGCTTTTATTCAAGAAGGAGGAGCAGCTTGTCTGACTTTATCGTAGTCCTATGGACCAGTGGAAGTTTAGAGGAGGCAAGAGCCATCGCCTCGTACCTCGTTGAAAGCCAAGTTATTGCGTGTGCGAGCATCATTCCCCAAGTGGAGTCGATATTTCATTGGGAGGGGAAGATTCAAAGTGCTGCAGAGGTGAAAGTGTTTCTAAAAACTAAAATCCAACGCTTTGAGGAATTGAGGAACATCATCTTGGAGAAGTGCAGCTATGAGGTGCCTGAGATCCTCGCTCTGCCGGTGGTTGCGGGAAATAAGAGTTATTTGGAGTGGATCGATAAAAGTGTGAGATAGAAAAAGCCCCGAAGAGAGTTCTTCGGGGCCCAAGGAGATATATTAACGTATCTTGATTAGTTCTGTTGGACTTCTTTCTTTGTCAGTCCTGCGTGCTGAATCAAGTCCTTAAGCGTAGCAGCTGTGTCTTTTTGCATAGCTACTTTTTGCTTTTCGGCTGCATTGCGCAGTTGACGAACTGCTGGTGCAAGCTTGCTAGGTTCAGCAACAAACTTGAGTTTAGTTTCGAGAGCGTTGAGGTTTTGGTCAGCCTTTATACCATTCTTTGCTTCAGCTTTCTTAGCAATCCCTGCTCCTGCTCCGAAGCTAGTTGCTACGGCAGCCAATCCCATTTGTACTGAACGGCTGCGGACCATTGCTGGGAACTTTTTCACAAAAGTTGCTCCTACTCCAAGAGTAGCAATGAAGGCCAAAATGACGAGGTCGCGCTTGAGCTTGCCAAACGCTGCAGACCGCTCGTTATACTCATGAGCGATTGCAAGAGCATCTTCATCTTGTTTGTTTTTTATTTCATTAATATTTTTATTTAAATTAACAACATCTTTTTCCAGAGCTTTTAATTCATTTTGACCTTGGTCATGTAGTTGTTTCAGCCATAGTTATTGTTGCTCATTTTGTTGTTTAATTTCCTGTTTGCTTATCAATAAATTTTGCAACTTAGTTTTTAATTGTGTCAGTGACTCGTCTTTAGAAGCCTCAACATTTTTGCTGTTAAGATAGATTGCAATACTATCTCTCAATTCGTAAACGGTTTTAGTGCGCTCTTCATTTGAAATGAACTGTTTGGATCACGTTTTTGTAAATTATCTATTTCTAATATTTTCAATTCTATAGAGCTGATTTCTGATGAGTTAAATACTATTCCTTGAAAAACTGTTGACTGAAAAGATGAAAATAGATTTTTTTTCTCTTGAAAAGCTAGCTGTAAATTAGAGAGTTGTCCTTCTGTTAAACTGAGCTTTTTCTCCTCTTGCGATAGCTGTGCTTCTGATTTAATTGAAAACATTGATCTGATTCCTGAAAACATGTTGTCCTCCTGTTTATTTTTTATATAAGATAATATTAATATAAAATTAATTTTTATTAAGTAACAAAATAAATTTTATTTTTAAATACGTGAAAATCAGAAGTTTAGCATTAGTAAAATTTAAAAAAATTAACAAATGACTGAGAAATGAGCCTTAAAGGAACGAATTAAAGGGCAGGGCTTCCGCATGAAGAATTCACTTCATACCAACTAACTCTAACAGATATTTTCTATTCAGACTTGCCTTCATCCGACGTTTTTTCAAACTATGTTTATTCTGAGGGCCAGTACGCAGCATG
>JAFEGQ010000169.1 GCA_018239785.1 Verrucomicrobiota bacterium | reverse complement strand
GGGTTGTTCCTGAAATTACAGAACTAGGAAAAAGGCGATTTTTCGGGTGTTGAGCAGAGGTTGATATGATCAACCCCCGAAAAATTGTCTTTTTCTCTAGTTTTGCAATTACCTCAGATAATACCTCCTTTCAACTGAGGCTGGCTGGCTCGATAGCTTACGCTCGCTTTTCACCATGATGATTGTTTTGAGCTTTTGCCACTCGGCCCTCTGAGGAAGCCAGGCAATATCTTCCGTCGTATACACTTCTCGTCTTTCTCTCCGCCCGTGAGCACAATCTTGTGAACCAACGGCATCACAGACGACGCCCTCAAAGCGAATTCTCTCTGCCTGCGCAAAATAATTTTCTACTTCATCCAATAAATGGCCTTGATTCCCCTTCAGAGCGAAAACATAGTCACCACCTTTTTCTACAATTTTTTCCGCAATTGCTGTTTGGCAGCCCATTGCATCAATCGTTACTGTGGCTCCCCTCACATCAACCATATCAAGAAGTTGTGGAATAGCGGTGATTTCGTTGGATTTTCCATCCACCTTCAGCTGCCCTAGCGTTAGATGCTGGGACACAGCCCACGCGCTGACAATGTGCACGAATGAATGAGGCTCACCTTTCTTGGCGGTCCCGCGTTGAGCTTTCCCATCAACACTTATGCCATGACCATCCGTTAGGCCTCTTTCTATTGTTAATTTAGACTTAACCCACTGCACAAAACACTGCTCCAAGGCAACGGGTGACAAGAGAGCAAAAACGGTCCAAAGCGTCCAGTAGGAGGGGATGTCATTCGGTAATTTTAAAGTCTCCATCAACCAACGCCGCTTGCGCTTTGCATACATCGCTACAGCCTTCAAGTCATTAGCCCCACTGATTACCGCGCTTAGCGTGGTAAATAAAATATCCAATAGCTGATGCCTAACGCTGCCAGGGCGCCTATAGTCCGCTAAGTCACCGAAACTTTCTTCGAGCGATTTCCTAAAAGCAATGCTGCTGTCTCGGTCGAGTTCATCTTCAGTCATAATCACCTCTGTTGTGTTCGACTGAAGATCTTAAAAATTAAGATGTGATTATATCAAGAATTCTTCATGAAATCGCCCTACCCTTAACCTCCTGAAACAGGAAAAGACTGCGAAATGCGGAATAGAGGTCAAGCGTCAAATGGCTGGCTGGGACGAGGAGTATTTGTTGCAGGTGATAGGCGTTAAATGTTTTTCATGAAATCGCCCTGGACAGTCGGTATATTTTTAGTCTTCAGGTAATTTCTGCATCCTGATTAAGTGTTTTTTCGCAGATAGAATTGTTTCTAAGAAATCATTCAATGAAAACACCAAATGTTTTGTTTCTTTTGTCAATGGAAATATCTCGATTTCCATGTTGTCTATCCCCCTCTCTTGTGTAATCATAACTATAGTGTGATTACCATAACAAATATCCGCTACTAGCTCTTCGTAATCTAAATCACTACACACGCTTATTCAAAGTTATCTCTCATAACCACCACTAATTAAAGTATTTTTTCAATAAATCCTCTGAGGTGGTTATCTATAGTCTTTTCGGAATAAAAAATTTATCTTCAACGCTCGCCCATATTATAAACACATCTATTATATCAGCTAAATTTCTAGGGCCCCCTGCTCCTATATACTTTCCATCTTGTACTTCACATTGAACCCAGTCATCCTCACTGGTTTGTCGATCTACTTTATTAAAAGTTTTACCGTCTAATTTTGTATCTTGTAAATCTATCTCTACTGTCCATCCTGGATTGTCCAGGGTGTCAATTTTGATTCCAAATTCATGCTCCCAATCTCCATCACATTGGGCACAATACCAATTTTGTAGCGCATCAAACACATTATTCTTCATAATTTCTATGGCACTTCCCAATTTTCTGGATATCTAACACCGCCCGGATAACTAGGGTCATGCACGTGTGGCGTTTGTATCTTTTTACCAATTATCTTATTTTGATGTCCCCTGCCTGCAGCATCATAGCGTTTCACACTTTCCCAGGGCTTTGGATCGTACAGATTTGTTTGAGGTTTATATGTTGCATAATGCGTAATTTTTCCAGACATGGGATCTCTTTTAAAGACAGAATGCGCCCCTGTTGCATTGGCATCTGGAACACAGTGGTTACGGCTACCTGTTCCAGCAGTCTGAGTCATTCTCCCATTCACTGCTGACTCAGTCTGAGCAGCAAATGCAGAGTGTGCCTCATCATATGAGCGTGCTGCACTCCAAAAATTATTAATTAATTGACCACCACCCCAAACAATAGCAGCTCCAACACCCCAATTACTAAGACTGTTATCGAAACGAGCCGCTCCTTCGGGCGACATCCCAAAAGCTTGTCCTATCCGATTAGTGAGGGTTGGCCAAGGTCGACCAGTAACAACTGTTAAACAACCCGTATTACAATGATCTAGCCCATGGAGAGCAATGGGTAGGCCTAAAGGGTTCCCTATGAACATTGATCCAACACCAATTCCAAACTCTGCTAGCCCCTTTATCGCCTGCATGCCTCCTTGAGCGCGAGGATTCTGCAGAGTCGCTTGCAAGCGTGGATGCCTATTCAAGAACGCATCCACTCTCCCGGGCTTTGGTGGTGGGGTAGCTTTGGTGCCCGGTTTCTGGCCGAAGTAATAATTTGGCTGCGACCTGTAGTAGCGCTCTCTGTCAGCTAACGAATATAACCCCGTGGGGTCGATCTCTCCGAGAGGGTTATTGTGGCAATAGGCGTAGAGATTGGGGCCATCGGCATGCCCTGCGGGATCGGGGCTGATCCAGCGTCCAGAGGCGGGATGGTAGTATCTGCGACCAAAAAAGAGGAGCTCTCCCTCTGCTCGCTTCGAGCAAAATCCCCAAGGATTTTGGTAAAAGCTCTCCTCTGAAGGGATCCCAAAGGCGGAGTAGAGGCGCCTTTCACACAACCGGCCATCGGGGAGAACAAGAGCCACTACAGAGCCCAAGTGGTCCATGATGGGGATGAAGGTGAGGCCATCGAGCATGGCGAGGACCATCGCTCCGATATCTCG
>JAFEGQ010000168.1 GCA_018239785.1 Verrucomicrobiota bacterium | reverse complement strand
ATTTCCTCTATCAGGGTATCTTTAAGATGGTCCGAAATCATACAATCTCTCCTTTAGATTTTTGAGTGAGTTGAAAAGAAGAATTGTTGTCTCGGACCTTTTTTATTTCAATATATCTAAGAGTTAAATAATTTTTTTAAAAAAGCCTGATCTGAATTTACAGACTTATTGTTGCACTACAAATGGAGCCAACACAGTTCGCAGTTTTGTGGAAACAGTATGAGCCATTGATTCAGGGAGTTGTGGAGCTTTTTCACCCTTTTTTAGAAGCAGCCGTCCACGATCTTGAGCAAGGAAACCTCGTGGCGATCTACCACAACATTTCGCAAAGAAACGTCGGAGACCCCTCCCCTCTTAACGAGCTGAAGGTCAATTGCCAAGATTTTCCAGATTATTTTGCCCCTTATTACAAGCAGAATTGGGATGGGCGCCCTCTGAAGTGCACCTCCATCACCATGAGAAATCGGCATGGCGATCCTGTAGGATTGATTTGCTTTAATGTGGACACCACCGTCTTTCACGATGGCTATAAACTCTTGGAAGCTTTCTTAAAAACTCAAGGCGAAGCGGAAAATCCGATAGAGATATTTGGCAGCCAATGTGAAGAGCAGGCGATGGGTGTGATTGAGCACTATTTAGAGGGCAAACACCTCTCTTTGACCCATTTGAACCGCGATCAAAAAAAAGAGCTCGTGCAACACCTCTATCGAAAAGGGATTTTCAATTTTAAAAACGCAGCCCCCTTCATTGCGCAAACCTTAAAGACTTCGCGAGCGAGTGTTTATAACTACATTAAACAGGGAATAAAGATGGAGGGCTAAAAAGCCCCCCACCCCGAGGTTAGATGTTGAATTGTGCTACCACTCGACTTCGATGCCGACATCTCGAAGTAACTTGACCCCTTTGCGAGTGATCCCATCACAATCGCGCAAGTCAAGGTGAGTTAAATTATAGGCATGCTCGGCAACCACCTGGAGTCCTTCATTAGTAATATTAGGACATCCTGACAGGTCTAACCGTGTTAAGCCTGGCAAACGGTGAAAGACATGAAAAAAATCGGTGCTCACTTTCGAGCCTGAGAGATTGAGGGAAAATTCCTCATCCCCCCATCCCAAACGGTCAATCGCCGATTCGGCAAAGCCTTCGTCATAAAGAGCGCTCATTAATACTGCATCATTGAGCATCTCTTGTTTGATCCCCTGTGGAAGATGGGCAAGCTCAAGAGGATGATAAGTCAAAGCCGAAGCAATGGCTTCAGCAGTGATGCCGGGATAGTCCTCTATCCACGGTCTTTGGCTAATCAACTCTTGCAACTTATCGTGTTGCAACCGTTGAGAAGCTGAAGCATGTACTGTTTCCATACTCGTCTCCCTTTAGTTTGATAATTGCGATTATCGCTACCCCTCATTTCTATTTTTAAATAATATATTTCTATAATCAACTATTTTTTTATTTATAATAAAAAATAGTGAAAAAAATAGAGTTTGCAATTTTTGAAGCGATCCCTAAGATGCAGGGAAACTGCAACTTAAGGAGTGGTTTTGTGAAGAAAATCTTATTAATAAATTTAATATTTTTTGGAGCGCTCGTTGGCGAGGATGGATCGAGCGCCTCTCTCTCTGCCGCTCAAGAGGCGCGGCCTGCCCCTTACAAGGCAAACGATTACTCCCATCTTTTTGGGATGCCGGGCTTTAGTCGCGATGCGCTCGCCGTTCATTTTAAGCTCTATGAGGGTTATGTGACTAATGCGAATGCGCTCCTCTCGATCTTGAATGAATACGCCGAGCAAGAGAAAACGCGCACACCTCAGTTTGCGGACATCAAGCGTCATTTGGGGTGGGAGATGGATGGGATGCGTTTGCACGAATACTACTTTGGGGAACTGGGTGGCAGTGGTCTTCCCGACAAAAATAGCGCCCTTTACCACGCCATTGAGGCGCAGTTTGGGAGTTTTGAAGCATGGAAAAAGGATTTTGAGGCGGTAGGACTCATGCGCGGGATTGGCTGGTCGCTCCTCTATCAAGACCTAAAAGATGGAAGGCTCATCAACATGTGGATTAACGAACATGACCACGGCCATTTAGCGGGAGGCAACATCATTTTGCCGATGGATGTCTTTGAACACGCCTACCTGATTGACTATGGGCTGGACCGTCAGGGTTACATCGATGCGTTTTTCAAAAACCTCGACTGGGAAGTGGTAGATAGCCGTTATCAAGAGTAAAGAGGAGGATAAACGCTCAAAGGAGCGTTTGTCATACCGCCCACTCTTTCCATGTAGCTCTGTCAGATTCTTTAGGTTGCGCGGTTTTCGCCGCTTGAGAAAAAGCTGCCAAGGTAAGAAGAGAGTTGAGGGAGGGGATTTTTTTCTCTTGAGATTTTTGATTGAGATCGCGCAAATGTTTAAAGAGAGTTGTTTGCGAATTTTTGAGCTTCTCTAAAAAATCTTCCCGTTCTCCCAGATCGAGCTTGCCAAAGTACTCCATACTTAGCTGGCCGAAAGAGAGCTTGCTGCCTTGTATCTCAAGAAGCTGGAAGAGTTCTTGTTTGACGGTTTGTTTCTGTTTAGGGTACCACACCATCCAATTGTCAAAAGCTTCAACCCATGCAGTGATTTTTTTATTAAAATCTTTATTGAAAATTTCACATTGATTTGGTGAAAGATAGGGTAAAAATTCTGAAACGATGGTGGAAGGTTCTTTATTCTTTCCCTGTTTTTGAATGAAAGTATTTATGAGAGCGGTTCTTAATTCAGGTGTGCTAAAATCGACCCCAAGGCGCGTCAAGGTTCTAGCGAGCCCTGGCAAATAATTCAGAGCGATCCCCTTGCCGAAAAGGAGATCAGCAAAATTCTGGTGTGAATGGTATGTAAAGTTCTTATAAACTTCTTTCATGCACGCATTAACGATGAGCGTTTTATTTTTTTGTGCAGCTTCCAGAGCAATCCGGTCGAGAGCATAAAGGGTCGCTGTGGGCCAAAATTTCTGCGTCACTCTTAAATAAGAGACAAGAGCCTCTTGATTCTCCGATTCTAAGAGCTGCAAAGTGGAGGTGACAATTCCTTGTGTCCGTTTCAGATCATCGGGAATCGAAATATTGATCCTTGCAGTGACTTCTTTTGTTTTCGGGGTTTGTTCAGGATCGTTGATCTTCTTCAAAACAACCATATCAGTCAGGCACTCCATAGGAAAATCGCCTAAAGCAATTTGGACAAGAAGCAGGTCAGAGGAATTCTGAATCGGTTTAATGCCGACAAAACGGTAAGATTCTTTCACTAATCGTCTAAATGCAGGAGTAATTTTTGTTTCCCATTGTTGCCATACGTGGGATTCGTCACTCCCAAGAGGGTCTAGCTCAGGAAGAGGAACTTTCATCGCTTGAAATAACTCTTTCACCTCTAGATCGATTTGATTTTTTTCTTCCGGTGAAGATAGAGTAGGATCTTTCTTTAAGGCAATCCACCGATCCATGGCTCTATCTGTTGTGACGAGCCGCATCACTGTGAGGGCATCTTCTCTATGAGGGATCAATAGATTCAGATCCTGAGGATAGATATCGAGTAATCGAGCGGCAGCTGCAGGAAGCATCGATTGGAAAACAGAAATCGCTAACGGTGTTAATGTATCTATCTCAGATCCTCGAACCGATTGCCAAAATTCTTGTCCCTCTTGTCCCTTCACAAGAACATCGAGAGCTTCTACGACAACCGCCTCACTCGAAGCATTTGATTTCAGCGTTTCAAACTCTTGCGGATTTGCCTTTAAAGAAGAGATGAACTGCTGCACTTGCTCCGGCACGGAAATATAGGTCTGCTCCTCTTCCTCTTCCTTCTTTTCTTCTTTATCGGGAGGTTTTGTCGAAGTGGAGGCGGGATTGAAGAGCGTGTGGGCAATGACGCTTGCGCTCGTTCCTCCTATCGTCCCACCGATCAATGGCAAACGATAACGAGCATGCCACTGGGGGGAGTAGATTTTCGTGGCAAGAAAGGCGCTGCAACCGGCAGTTAAAAAACCCATAGCTGCGAGACTCCAAGGAGAAAAGAAGCGAGTTTTTGGAGCGTCTGCATTGACTGGATGATTTTCCATCGTGATTATCTACTCATTAAGTGTTTAGAAGATTTAATTATGCCATTCCCCGAAAGGTACAATGTCTGGTTTCTTGATTTGCGCGTCTTTTATGGATTTTAAGGTAGCGGCGTAGTGGAGCACTTTTTCGAAGTTAATCGGTTTTGTGATCTCCACATCTAATAAAAAATCTTTCATATACTTATGCAAAATGCCTTCTGCTTCCTCTGATGGTTTCAACACCCTTTTCAGAAGGTGATTCTCGAATGACTCTAGATTTTCCAAGCGTTGAAAGTATTTGAGGATTAATGAGGTGATACTACCATCTTCCTCTGTAATTTTTTTGAGAAATTTTTCCACAGATTTTTTATCTAGCGGGTGGAAGCTAAATCCCTCTTTATCAAAAAGTTCGCTCCACTTTCCTACCAATCCCCCCTCTTTCTGCAGATCTGTGATAAAGGCTTGTTGATGCTTTTCGGAGAGGAGAAAAACGAAATTTTTCAAAACGAGAGGCAGATCCTTGTCGTTGGTTTCCAGTAATTTGTTAAGAATAGAGTCTCGTAAAAGCGAAAGCCCCTCAAAATTGATCCCTAAGCGCGTTAGAGTTCTTGCGAGGCCAGGAAGATGCGAGGGAGGCACTTTTTTATCAAATAATAACTCCATAAGGCTTGTAGGCGATTGACTAACCTCCTCTGCAAATTGAGGGTAAATAGATTTTACCATCTCTTTCAACGCAGCTTCTTTAGTATGGAGTACGGCAAGTTTTGAAAGGTCATCCAGCGCGAGAAGGGTAGCCCTTGGCCAGTAGGTCTTTGCCATCTGGAGATAAGCGTGTGCTGCTAAAGTATCTTCAAATTGAAAATGTTTGAAAAATCCATAGATCCCTCTGATCCGCACGTCATCGTCATCGACATCCTTGGCAGCTTTTTTCTTTACAACCTTTGTCAAAGGAGTTGCTTCGAGATTTGTTATTTTTTGAATGACATTGGAGTCAGTGAGATATTCCATGGAAAAATCTTTTCCCAAAATCTTCATAAAAACGAGCAAGGTCTTTGAATCTTTAATGACAGCCATAGCATTAAATTGATGCGATTCGCTGATGAAGCGTTTGAAAGCTTCTGTGGGTTGCGGATGCCATGTTTCCCAACAAGTCGCCGACTTATCGGTCGGCAAAGGGGGCCGCATCGCTTCATAGAGCTCTTCGATCTGCTTTTGAGAAAGGTCTTTCGTCTGTTTCCTTTGAATCCAACGCTGCATGGCTGCTGCCGTTTCTAGAAATCGGACCACCTTTAAGGAGTCGTGCCGCCTAAGGGAAATGAGGCTGTCCACATCAGAGGGAGAAAGGTCCAGTAACTTAGCAGCGCTTTCGGGAGACATCAGTTTGAAGACCGATTGACACATCTCACTGGGGGGCGTCATTTTATCAACTCCTCTCAAGGGAGACCAAAAGAGAGCGAGTCTTTTACTGGAAACGATCTCATTTAAAGCATCTGATAGATGCTGAACGAGGATTTCGTCCCTGATGATGCAAAAATCGGTCGGGAATTCGATTAAAATATTGGCAAGTTGAGCGGTAGTACAACGTTCGAGGAAGTATTTTTTTATGTGACCTTCAGTCTCGAGGCGAATTTGTTTCCATTGCTCAAGTTTTTCCGCATTGGTTTTATCTACCCAAGCATGGGGGTCATGATTGATGATCCACTTGCACAAAAGGCTTCCCCCACTTGTTGTGATCGTAGACGCCACAAGATGAGGGGCGTATTGAGTATACCATTGGGGTCGATACACTTTTGAAAGAAACAAGCTCGTCAAGCCAAACCCCACAGAGCCAATAGCTAAGAGATCCCAAGAAGAGCATTTGCAACTGTTTGAACAAGGAGAAATGGGCATGATCAAGATCCGCTAGTTATAAAAGAGAGTAGAGCCGATTCGCGTGGCATTCCCCTCTAAGGGTTATGCAAAATCAATTGCCATTTTAGAGTACTTTAGAGGGGAATGTTTGTCATCTTGAATTAATCAACGGAACAGGTAGTTTCATAGACATAAACATTCCCTGCGGTCGTCATGACTGAAATATCTAGAAACTCTTTTGTTTTTTCAAACGCATTATTGATATAACTGTTGCTAGACCATTTTTTCTGCAAGCAAGGAGAAATCACCCGGCCACATTCGGTGCGGAAAAAGAGCGTCGCTCCTAGGCCGCGAGGGATGAAGAGGGTGCAATCGCCATCTGTACAGGTGATTTCGATGCGGCAGATGCGGCGCCAAGCGCCTGTAAGATCGAGCTCAACATCTCCGCAGATCGTTTCGATCGAGATTTTCGCAAGGCGATTGTAGTAGCCAGCAAATACGGCGGAAATATCCCCTGCGGCAGTATCAGCTTTCACGGCAGAAAGGACGTCATAGGTGCCAGAAAAGTTCATCGCAATCGAACCTCGCCCTTGAGAGACATGACTACTAGCGAGGAAGGGTTGCTCTCCTAAAATGGACAAGTCTGTCACTCCCCCATTCGCTTGCAGGGCAAATTCGCGTAAAGGAATGTCGTCAAAATGGAGCTGTCGATATCCCCCCTCTGATTCGATCAAAACGGCAAGAGGCACTTGAGGACTGAGGTCAAATTGCCAATCTTGATCGCGCCCTCCTCCGATCACTTCGATGTGCCGATCGGTGCCAGAGGTCAAGGAGAGCATATTGGGAGCCTCTTCTTCCGCAGGGTACTTGAAGTAAGCGTTGAGAAGCTCTTCACTGCCCGGGCTCATTAATAGAGCCCCCTTTTTCATATGCAAAAGCAAGCGGGCTGTGAGGAGTCCTCGTTCAGAGACATTTTGGCTGCTTGTGAAATAGGAGTTATTGCCTGCCTTAAGTTGACGGGTTGCATGCTCCCGGTACTCCTTTTTCCCTGCAGCGAGGATCTCCTCTCTGAGAGAACGGGATGTCGTAGAAGTGGGCTGACTATAAACAACATTTTCCTCTGAGAGGCGTCCCGCCCGGGGCGATCTGCAGCTCATGGTGAGGAGAAGAGTGGAAAGGGCAAAACAAAGAGAAAATCGATTCATGGGCTTTGGCTCGATAAAGGTTGTACGACAAGACCAATATTGCCGCTGAGCGTTTTAACCTCAAGCTCCAAGGTGATCGGACTGGTTCCATAAGCTTGATTGACGAAACCTTGCTCTGTAGAGATGAGCCCTTGCTCTACAATAGTGCCCGTCGCTGTTGAACAACGCACTAACACCCCTAACTCTTGGGGAAGGGCGATGGAAATGTTGCCTCTTGTCGATTCAATGGCAAAATGAGCCCCTATTTCCCACGTCGAAATGAAATTGAGGGTCAAATTTCCGGAGGTGGTTTTGAAGAGGAGCTCTTCAAGCTCCTTAAATTGGGCTGCAAAATTGGCCTGTAACTCCCCCGCCCCCCCTTCCATAGAAATGCGTTGAAGAGAGGGAAAAGCGCCAAGAAGCGATAGTTGCAAGTTCCCTTGCCCCCCCTCTAAAGAGAGATCTTCTAAAGGAGACGTTTCATTTCTAAGATGAAGAGCAATCGTCCCCTCATTTTGTAAAAGATGCACTTTTTCAAGGAGGCTCCCATCCCCAGAGACATTGACTTCCCCTCGGTTACAGTCAATGAGCAAAGTGCGGAGATTGGTCTCATTGAGCTTGACATCCACCTTACCTTCACTCAAGTCCAACCTCAAGTCGACGGGCACCTCTTGACCAAGGTCGACGACCCATTTCTCATGTGTCGCTGTACTCGTAAAATAGATCTGCTCTTCTTCCCCCTTTTTCCGGTAGTGTTGAGGAGAGATCAGAGTGGGCTCCACATTGACGCGTAGCTTGCCTGTTTGACTCCCCTCCACTTCAACAGTCGCTTGCTGAAGATCCAATACGAGCTCTGTGGCCTCTTTGGGATAGAACGTGGCTCCAAAAAGAGGCAACGCAGTTAAGCAAATGGAAAAGATTCTAAATTTCATCAGGACCCCTTCCGAGGCACTAATTTTTCGCTAAGCGCTTCTGTCGTTATCGGACGGCGGAAAATGGTCATCTTCTCTAGCTCGTCGATCGAGATGCTAAAATTCACGTTTTGAGCGTCGACAGCCATCGCATTGGCCACCCCAATCACTTCCCCATATTCGTTAAAAACGGGCCCTCCACTGCTGCCGTGGGAGATGGGAGCTGTAATTTGATAAAGCTGGGCAGAACCATCATGCCGAATGCCTCCCACAATCCCCTCTGAAACAGTGTTCACAAGTCCTTTAGGACTTCCAATGACATACACCTTATCTCCTGGAGCAACAGGGACACTTTTGAAAGCGGTTAAGGCGGGAAGAGGCGCTCCTGTGACCTGGAGGAGCGCCAAGTCAACCTTCGGGGGACTCATCCCCACCACGACAACATCGCGAATGGGCTCTTTTCCAGGAAAGACAACTTCTACGGAATGTCCCTGAGCTAACACATGCAAATTAGTGACAATCAGCCCTTTGGGAGAAATACTAAATCCACTCCCCTTTCCATTGAGCTTCCCTTCTTTATTGTAAGTATTGATCAAGACAACGGCCTCTTGGGAACGGCGATAGAGCTCTGCTGGCGTCAAGCGTTCAAGGCGCTCTTTCACTGGATCGGCGGTCAAGTTGCTGTAGAAGAGCTCAGCTTCTTGGATGAGGCGCTCTTTATGTCGCTCTTCGCTCCAGAAGATCCCATAGACGCCAAGGTTGCCAAAATGTTTGTAGAAGATCGCGTAGTAGAGCCCATTTCCTTTTGCCTCCCCTCTTGCTGTCAGAAGAAACCCCTCTTTCAGGGGGTGTTTTTCCCAATTGAAGAGCCCCTTTAGCCATTTGTCTTGAATTTCGAGCTCTAGCATCGCGGTAAGATTTTCGCTCAGGAGCACATTGCGGAACTGCAGAGGGAAAAACAGGCCAAAACTCGAGCCGTCATGCCGTATCAAATGGAGGTCGGCGTTAGGGATATTT
>JAFEGQ010000167.1 GCA_018239785.1 Verrucomicrobiota bacterium | reverse complement strand
GGAGTTTGCTCAGGAATACGAACCTATTGAATTATTCACGACAAGGTCGCGAACAATTCAACAGGATATCGCTCGGTCATTCATAAGTTCACAAGCCCGAAATGCGGCTTGCGAACTTATAAACAACCTCACTCAAGAAGAGGAAGAAAATTTTGCGATTTCGACGAAGAAATAGGGAATGTCTACTTTAGAACGGACAACTTTCGGGGGCAGGTCACTTCTCGAAACAACGATCGAGCTTTAACCCCTTCCCGAGTGAAATTGTCATCACTCCATAAAGGGCATTTGTCGATTTTCATTTCCATGGAGCTCATTCCATTGACAGCTTAGAAGCCCTTGGTCCTTAAGGGTCGAGAGAAAATAGCATGGTTTAGCTTAATAAGAAACTAAATCGCGAATCGCCTTCTCAAGATCGGAAGGCTGAGGCAACACCGCTGTTTCAAGGGGCTTAGAATAGGGAACGGGGGCATCTAACCCACAAACTCTGGTGATTGGACCATCGAGATACTCAAAGGCTGCCTCTGCCACTTGAGCGGCGATTTCCCCCCCAAAGCCAGAGGTGCGCGGCGCTTCATGCGCAATTAAAAGCTTCCCTGTCTTTTTGACCGATGTGACAATCGTAGGAATGTCACAAGGAATGATCGTCCGTAGGTCAATCACCTCAATGTCGATCCCCTCTTGGGCGAGCTTAGAGGCCACATCCATGGCCATGACCACCATCATTCCCCATCCAACAAGGGTCAGGTCTTGCCCTTCACGAACGACATTAGCCTTTCCAAAGGGGATAAGATAATCGGACCCAGGCTCCACCCGAGCACAGAATTTTGTCTGCCGATAGAGCGCCTTATGCTCGAGGAAAAGGACGGGATTGGGATCTCGAATGGCCGCTTTTAAGAGACCTTTCGCATCGGCTGCATTGCTCGGAATCGCAATCTTCAAGCCCGGGCAGTGGGCCAAAATGGCCTCAATGCTTTGAGAATGGTAAGGGCCTCCTTGAATGTAACCTCCATAGGGCATGCGCAATACAAGAGGAACATCCCATTGCCCCGCTGAGCGGTAATGAATGCTAGCAATTTCAGAGGCAAGCTGATCAAAAGCGGGCCATAAATAATCGGCAAATTGGATCTCCGCAACTGGCTTATGAAACCCATCAAGGCTTAAGCCTAAGGCCACCCCTGCAATCGTCGCTTCTGCCAAAGGGGTATTAAAACAGCGCTCTGGCCCAAACTTGGCAGTGAGCTCCCGTGTCACTCCAAACACTCCCCCTTTTCCATACGCCACATCTTCCCCTAAAACGACGACACCTGCATCACGCTCCATCTCTTCAACAAGCGCAGCATTGATCGCATCGACCATCACAATTTTGCCTTCAGCTTCTTTTTGACCTAACTGTGGGCAAGAGGTGGGGCAATGCCAAGGTTTGAAAACATGCTCCTGTGCCGACTCCGGGAAGGGGAAGGGGAGTTGATCTGCAATGTGCGCTGCCTCTTCCACTTCGGCGTGAATTTGCTCTTCTAGCGCCTTCATCTCCTCTTCACTGCACACCCCCTCCTTGAGGAGATAGTGTTTGTAAGCGGGAAGAGGATCGCGCTTCATATCTTTTTCTAAGTCTTCTTTGGGGCGGTATTTGCCTGGATCGTCGCTATTACTATGAGAGGATAATCTCGGGACTTTCGCAACAATCACGGAGGGTCCATCTCCCCCCAAAGCGCGAGCTATTGCGCACTCGACAGCTGTGGCAAGCGGCTGGTACTGCGTCCCATCGACAGCATGAACAGCGACTCCTGATGTATTTTGGAGAGCTTGAGCCACCGAGCCCCCAGCTGTCTGCTCCCTTACTGGTACCGAAATGGCCCACCCGTTGTCATGGACGACAAAGATCACTGGAAGCTTATGCAAACCGGCATAATTAAGGGCTTCATGAAAATCCCCTTCAGAGGTGGCTCCATCGCCCCCTGAAACATATACAACTTCTTTAATTCCCTGCATCTTTAACCCGTGAGCAATCCCCGCCGCAGGGAGCCACTGGGAACCGACGACACTCGATTGTGTCGGAATGCGCAAAGGCTTATGAGAATAGTGGTAGGGCATCATCCTCCCCGCAGAATGGTGGAGAGTCACACGCCCAAGAAAGACCCCAAACTGCTCGACGAGATCACATCCCCATCCGATGGCCATCGCTTGATCGCGGTAGTAAGGACAGGCCCAATCTACCCCTGGGCGCATCTTTTGTGCGCATACAGCGCCAATGAGCTCATGCCCTGCAGCAGAAAGTTGAAAAGTGCCCCCTTTGTTTTGCTTCACGAGCTTGCTCATCTTCTCATCGACCAAGCGAGAGGTCACAAGGGTCTTGAAAATGGCGAGGAGCTCTGTTGTAACAAGACTGTTCATCATCCAAATAACCCCTTGAGTTTCTCCAAAAAGGTCTGATTTTTAGGATGGTTAGCAGGACCTTCAAGTTCACCAAATTGGCGAAGAAGCTCTCTTTGTTGCTCACTTAATTTGGTGGGAGTCTCTACACTCACAGTGACCAACAAATCTCCCTTGCCATGCCCATGGACATTGGGGAAGCCCTCGCTGCGCACTCGCAGCACCTTGCCCGTCTGCGTCCCCTCAGGGATCACAATCCGAGCATGTCCTGTCAAAGTGGGTATTTCTTTTTTACACCCGAGCCCCGCCTCAGCAAAACCGATCGGCAACTCGAGGAGCAGATCATCGCCCCTGCGTTGGAAAATCTCATGAGCTTTTAAATGGAGATAGACATAGAGGTCTCCAGGAGGACCTCCCCTTTCACCCGAATCCCCCTTGCCCGCCAAGCGTAGGCGCATCCCCTCATCGACTCCAGCGGGAATCTTGACAACCACTTTCTGTTTTTCTTTGACCCGCCCTTGCCCGCGACACGTCCGGCACGGATCGGTGATGACACGCCCTTCCCCCCCGCAACTCGGGCAGGTGCTCGACATGCTGAAAAAACCGCGGCTTTGGAATACTTGCCCCTGCCCTCCACATTGAGCACAAGAGCGGACCCCATCTGCTTTGGCAGCGCCTCGACCTTCACAGGAAGAGCACTCAGAAAAATTGGTGATCATCACCTCTTTTTCCACCCCTTGGGCGGCCTCTTCAAAAGTGACTTCTATGGAAATTTTTTTGCTGGCCCCCTGCTGAGGGCCCCCTTCGCGCTCTTCGCCTCCAAAAAAGGAGCCAAAAATCGAGTCGAGGCCATGACCGCCCCGGCCACCACCACCACCGCCAAAAGCCCCCATGAAGGTGCGCAAAGCCTCGTCCATCGACGAAAAGCCCCCCATGCCTCCCATACCGCCTGCCCCGGCGGCTCCAGAAAGCCCTTCGGCTCCATAGGCGTCGTACATCTTCCGCTTATTGTCGTCGCTTAAGACTTCGTAAGCTTCAGAAACCTGCTTAAATTTTTTTTCAGATTCAGAGTCACCTTTATTGCGATCGGGATGATATTTCAATGCCATCTTGCGATAGGCCTTCTTCACCTCATCGACCGATGCTTCCTTGGAAACACCTAAAACTTCGTAATAATCTGTCATGTTCTCCACAACCAATAAAAACTTTCCAGCTGGGAAAGATTATACCCCAACTGCAACATTTAGTGAAAACCCCTGCCTATTTATCAGGGATTTCACTAGAAGATGTTAAGAAAAGTATTTGCGGGCTGCTTTCGACTTTTCGCGCTTCTTGACAGAAGGCTTGGCTGCAAAGCGTTGCTTGCGAGCTGTTTTCAAAATCTGCTCTTTATCAACCTTTTTCTTCAGCAGGCGCAGAGCTTTTTCAATCGACTCACCAATTCGAACTTTCACTTGAGGCATCTCTTCTCCAAAATAGGGATCAAAGTGCACGAGCTTATCTTCATCGTTGATAAACTTTCAAGCTTTTCTCTCTGCACTTGTTCCTCGGACATACAGGGGTTTGATCTGGCCGTCAAGTACAGGTTGCGCCAAAAGGACATAATTGAGCACGCGCTCTAGATCAGGGGCGCTGATTTGAGCCCCATAAATGGGGTCAGGACCGACAAGAGAAGGGGTCTTTTGCGCTAATTCTTCCTTGCTAAGAGCAAACGCCTCTTTGCCATCAAACGCCCAAATGCCCCCCGCATTCGCGTCAAAACAAGCGATGCTCCCCTCTTTCCAATAGGGCAAAAGGCTGCAATAAGGGACCAGAGGGATCTTTGTGGCGTAGTGGAGCCCTTTGGCAAGGGCCATTCCCACGCGAACCCCTGTGTAAGAGCCCGGCCCCACCCCCACTCCAATCAACTCTAAAGAAATTCCCGCTATCAGATCGGCGGCAATGGAGGCAGCAGATTCCGAATGGGGCACCTCCGGATCGAGAAGATGGACGCGAAGTAGTCCCTCTCTTGTGGCTAAAGCGATCCATCCCTTCCGATGAGCAGTGTCGAGGAGAAGAATCATGTGAATAAGATGGTTTGTGGAAGTATAAATTTTTCCAAAGTCCGCACAAAATAGCTGTCGGTCATCCCAGCGACGTAGTCTATCACCTGCTCACCTGAACTGCTGGTCTCCAAGTAGCGCTCCGATTTATTTTGGAGAAATTTTTGCCATACATGGCTCTCTTCCCCCTTTTTCTCGAGATCTTCCAGAAGAATTTCACACAAAAGGCGGTATCCCTGCTTCACCTTACCCGACTCCACTTTCAACTTAGGATGAGTATAAATGCGTTGAAAATTGAACATGCGCAGCTCTTTCAAAGCTCCATAGACCTCTTCAGAAAGGGCGATATATGGCTTTGAAAAACTATTTTGGATGATATCGCCCGCCAGAGCGCTCAAAATTTCCCGATTGTGACAGCCAAGTAACGTCTTTGGCACCTCGTCCCGCTCAATGATCCCTAGGCGCACCGCATCTTCGATGTCTCTTCCTAAATAGCTCACCGTATCGCACAGTTTGACCAGACACCCTTCCAACGTCCCTGGCCAAATGTTATTTTCGGGAGATCTAAGCTTGTCTTGCACCTCTGCATCGTGACGTTCCCACGTTTTACATCGAATTGGAGCAAATTGGTGGCCACACATCCCCCCATCATGACAAAGAAATCCATCCAAAACGGCCAAACCCAAATTGAGGGGCTCGATCTGCTCAAAAAGACGGCAAGATTGAGCGGGATGAGCAAAGGGTCTACCCAAAAGTTCCATCGATAACTTCGACAAATAATCTTCTCCCTCATGGCCAAACGGGGGGTGTCCTACATCGTGTCCCAGGGCAATGGCCTCGACAAGGTCGCAATTGAGGTGCAAAATCTCGGCAATGCCTCTAGCAAAACTCGAAACGAGCTGCACATGGAGAGAGCGTCTGGTTAGATGGTCATTATCCACCAAATAAACAACTTGTGTCTTGTCGCTATAACGCGCATAGGCTTTCGAGTGCAAAATCCGATCGACATCGCGCTTATAAGGGAGGCGGTGATCCTCCTCGCTCCCATATCTGCGGCTATGATCCTTAGAAAGAGCAGCCTCTGAGCTCAAGTGAGCCCCCTCTTTCCGCTCCGCTTCTTCCCGGTGCGCAGCCAAAATCTGGGCGAGCTCTTGAGAAATTTTTTTAGGTGGCGCCGGGTACAACATCCCTTTATGATGGCTGAAGAGGGACATTTCTTCTATGACTCATCAGCACGACATTCACGAAAGAGGCTCTCGGGCAATTTCTATCGCCCTTATCGTCACTGTTTTGTTCATGTTGACGCAAGTCATCGGTGGCTGGATAGCTTCGAGCTTGGCCCTCATGGCCGATGCAGCTCACCTTGGGATCGATGCGATCAGTTTTGCCTTAGCCCTCTTTGCCTTTTGGATCGCAAAGCGCCCCCGCACAAGCCAGATGACCTATGGCTATTATCGCGCTGAAATTTTAGGGGCGCTCACCAGCGGCCTTTTGCTCTGGATCACCTGCGCCTTTTTAATCTATGCCGCCACCAGGAGATTTGTGGACCCTCAGCCCGTCAAAGGGGAGGTCGTCTTCATCATCGCCTCGATCACCTTGATCTTCAACTTGGTCACCCTCAAAATCCTCCATCCTTCAAGTCAAGAAAGTATTAACGTGAAAGCAGCCTATCTCCATGTCATTGCCGATCTCTTAGGAAACATTGGAGTCTTGCTAGCAGGAGGTCTGATCTGGATGACTGGTTATAACATCATCGACCCCCTCCTCACTTGCCTTTTTACCCTCATGATCTTCTTCAGCTCTGGCCGGGTCATCTTCGAAGCAGTACAGATCTTGATGCAAGGAGCTCCCGCCCATCTCAATGCTGAAGAGGTCAGGGAAGCTCTGTCCCAAATCCCTGGTGTAGAAGGGGTTCATGACCTCCATCTGTGGGTCATCTCGAGTGGCAATGTCGTATTGAGTTGCCACCTGATTGCCAAGGAGGCAGACGCCGTTTTGTCTCAAGCTCATGACCTATTGCACCATCGTTTTGCCATCAAACACAGCACCTTACAGATTGAGCACCCGAATCGCTTTGAATCAAAATTTTGCTATGACACCTTGAAAGGATCACACCCTTAAGGTAAAGTAGCTCCTCTTATGACAATAGAAGACCACGACAAGATTCCAGAAGATGCAGAAAAAGAGGAAGAACTCCTCATCTTGCCTCCTCCCCAGGGGGTGTACCTGCTGCCTCTTACCAGGCGCCCTTTTTTCCCAGGAATGGCCGCCCCTGTGATGATCGAACAGGGCCCTTTTTATGAAGTGCTCAAGATGGTCGCAAGCTCCTCTTCTAAATATTTAGGACTCGTTTTGACCCGGGAAGAGCAGGTCGACATCTATAAACTTAAACCCAAAGATGTCTACAAAGTAGGGGTTTTGGCACGCATTTTGCGGATTGTCCCCGCAGGAGAGGGGGGAGCTCAGGTCGTTCTCAACATGGAGCAGCGCTTCACCGCTGGCAGAATCACGAAAAAAGAGGGGCTCCTCTTTGCCCCGATCACCCCTTATCGAGAGGGGAGCGAGAAAGTTGACGAACAACTTAAAGCCTACTCTATCAATATCATCACGACGATCCGCGAACTCCTCAAGCTCAATCCCCTCTTTAAAGAAGAGCTCCAAGTGTTTTTGGGCCACTCCGACTTCACTGAGCCCGGGAAGTTGGCCGACTTTGCCGTCGCCTTGACCACCGCTTCGCGCGAAGAGCTGCAAGAGGTTCTGGAGACCTTTAATCTTCAAGATCGGATCGATAAAGCACTCATGTTGCTCCGCAAAGAGCTCGATCTCACCAAGTTACAAAATACGATCCATCAAAAGATCGAAGCGACAATTTCAAAAAGTCAGAAAGAGTATTTCCTTCGCGAGCAGCTCCGCACGATCAAAAAAGAGCTCGGGATCGAAAAAGAAGATAAACAAGTCGACATTGAGAAATTTGAGGGGCGCCTTGAGAAACGGGAGGTGCCTGCCGATGTGCTCGATGTGATCCACGAAGAGCTCGATAAACTCCAAACGCTTGAAGTGATGTCGGCCGAATATTCGGTATGTCGCAACTATCTCGATTGGTTGACCATCGTCCCTTGGGGCATCTTCAGCGAAGAGAGCAGATCCCTCTCTCAAGCCCAAAAGGTGCTTGAAGAGGATCACTATGGCCTTAAAGACATCAAAGAGCGGATTCTAGAGTTCATCAGCGTCGGGAAACTCACAGGAGGGGTTAAGGGGAGCATTATTGGCCTTGTAGGGCCCCCTGGAGTGGGAAAGACGAGCATTGGGAAAAGCATCGCAAGGGCACTGAACCGGCAGTTCTACCGTTTTTCTGTCGGAGGGATGCGCGATGAAGTGGAGATCAAAGGGCACAGGCGCACCTACATCGGATCGATGCCTGGAAAATTGATCCAAGCGCTCAAGTACTGCCAGACCATGAATCCGGTCATCATGCTCGACGAAGTCGATAAAATGGGCTCTAGCTATCAAGGAGATCCCGCTTCTGCCCTTTTAGAGGTGCTCGACCCTGAACAAAATCGAGAATTTCTCGACCATTATCTCGATGTGCGATGCGATCTCTCCAATGTCCTTTTCATCGTCACCGCCAACGTCCTCGACACCATCCCTGAGCCTTTAAAAGACCGGATGGAGATTTTGCGCTTATCAGGCTATGTCCTTGAAGAAAAGGTACAAATTGCCAAACGGTACCTCATTCCGCGCAATCGCAAAGCCATGGGGATCAAAGCAACACAAGTGAGTTTTTCCGATAAAGCTTTAGAAGCGCTCATCAACGGCTATGCCCGCGAATCAGGGGTCCGTTCTCTCGAAAATTACATAAAAAAGATATTGAGAAAGGTAGCTATGAAGCTCGTTAAAGGGCTAGTGGCAAAAAAACCCTCCAAATCGCGCCCCCATAAAGCGCTGATCAACCTCGATGCCCTTGAAGAGTATGTTGGCAAACCTATTTTCACTTCCGATCGGTTCTACGAGAGCACTCCTGTTGGGGTCGCAACGGGCCTTGCTTGGACCTCTCTTGGAGGAGCAACTCTCTATATCGAAACCAACAGAACATCGGCCGACACCACTGCCATGAAGCTGACGGGGCAAGTGGGGAATGTGATGAAAGAGTCGGCAGACATTGCCTGGAGCTACCTTCACTCCCATTTGCGCAGTTATGCGCCAGGGCGTTCATTTTTTAAAAAATCTCACGTCCATGTTCATATCCCCGAAGGAGCAACCCCTAAAGATGGCCCCTCTGCTGGCATCACGATGGTGTGCGCTCTCCTCAGCCTCCTCCTTGATCAACCTGTGATGCCCGACCTAGGGATGACAGGAGAGCTGACGTTGACGGGAAGAATTCTTGGAATTGGGGGGCTAAAGGAAAAGCTCATCGCCGCCAAGCGCTCCGACCTAAAAGTGCTCATCTTTCCCAAAGAAAACCAGCGGGACTATGATGAGTTGCCAGCCTACCTGAAAGAGGGAATCACTGTCCATTTTGTCGAACATTTTGATGAGGTATTTCACATTGCTTTCGAACACGAGTGAAAATTGGGCACTTGCTTATCGCAAAAAACTGGTGCTGCCCGCAGACTTATCTCAGTGGGCAGAGCACCAGCGCTCTTTGGGCAAAAAAATCGCCACTCTCAATGGCAGTTTTGACCTTCTGCATGCAGGGCATCTCCACATGATCTACACTGCCAAGAACCAAGCCGATCTTTTACTCCTCGCTTTGAACACCGATGCCAGCATCCAAGCCTATAAAAGCCCTCTGCGCCCGATTGTCCCGCTCGAAGAGCGGCTGCAGATGGTCGCTGCCCTCTCCTTTGTCGACGCGGTCACCTTTTTTGAGGAAGTCAACCCAATAAAATTCTTAGAAAAAGTACAACCCGATGTGCATGTCAATGGGGCTGAATATGGGCACAATTGTATCGAAGCAGAGACGGTGAAGCGGATGGGGGGGAAACTCTACATCGTCGAACTCATCGACGGACGATCGACGAGCCGTTTGATTGAAAAGGTTAAACAATGCGGATAATTGGCTATCTAGCAACGGGGCGTCAAGCGCTCGAGTTTTCCCAATTTCTGAGCCGCGAAAGGATTGACAATCGGATCGAAGAAGAGGGGGATCGTTTTGGTATTTGGGTGATTGATGAGGATCGCCTTGAAGAGGCCTTGCGCCTTTTTGAGGAATTTCAAAAAAATCCCACCGACCCCCAGTATGGGATCCGTCTTGCGCGCTCCCCTGCTACGTCTACCAAAAAGCAGGGCCCCCTCTTTTCTGGCTCCTTCAAAATGGGGACCCTCACTCTTCTTCTTTTAGCGATTTCGACCCTGCTTTTCATGCTCAGCGCTATGACCTCAAAGAAGGAAGGGAATCCTCAATTGCATGAGGATCCCCTGATCAACACTCCCATCTACCAGGCGCTTCTCTACGATCTTCCTGACAAGCTTCCCTACTGGGAAGGAGCGTATGGAGAGGTGATCAAGCATGCACGGCATAAAGAAGCGAGCTGGACCGGCTCAAGCCCCCTCTTTGAGCAAATCCGCGAGGGGGAGGTGTGGCGCATTTTCACTCCAGCAGTCTTACATGGAAGTTTCCTCCATCTTTTTTTCAATGCCATCTGGATTTTGATTCTAGGCAATCAGGTCGAGGGGCGCATTGGAAAGATGCGCTATGCCATTTTGTGTCTCCTCACAGCGGGGATTTCCAATACCGCTCAGTATCTGATGAGTGGCCCCTTTTTTTTCGGCCTCTCTGGGATCGTCTGCGCCCTTTTTGGCTTCATTTGGATGCGGCAGCGGCTGGCCCCCTGGGAAGGGTATCAACTTAACAAAATCACCCGCCTCTTTATCGCTCTTTATATCGCTTTGATGGCACTTTTGAGCCTCGTCTCTTTTGTCATGCAGCTGCAGGGGAGCGATCTTTTCACCCTTCCGATCGCCAACACCGCCCATGTCGTCGGGCTCATCGTAGGGGCTCTCTTAGGCCGGCTGAATCTCTCTGCCCTACAAGAGGCCTCATAATATGTCAGTGCGCGATCTCATTATCTTGGGATGCTCGAGTCAGCAGCCCACCCGCCACCGCAATCAAGGGGCCTATTTGGTCCGTTGGAATGGGGAGGGGTTTCTCTTTGATCCCGGCGAAGGGACGCAAAGGCAGTGTATTTTCGCTAACGTCGCTCCCCCTACCATTAACCGCATTTTCATCAGCCATTTCCACGGCGATCATTGTTTAGGGCTCGGGTCAATGCTGATGCGCCTCAATATTGACCAAGTGACCCATCCCATCCACTGCTACTACCCCGCTTCTGGACAAAGATATTTCGATCGGCTCCGCTTTGGAACCATCTACCATCAAAACATCACTGTCATCGAACATCCGGTCTACAAAGAGGGGATTGTCGAAGAAACAGAAGCCTTCCGGATCGAAGCGCGCTTCTTAGATCACGGTGTAGATAATCTCGGCTGGCGGATCACCGAAGCCGACCAGAGGAAATTTAACGCGCAGAAGCTCGCTGAATTGGGTGTCAAAGGGCCAATGGTAGCCGACCTCCTCTCGCAAAAAACGCTGTTTGTCAATGGGCGCAATGTCTCTTTAGACGAGGTGAGCGTCATTCGCAAGGGAGATAGCCTTGCCATTGTGATCGATACCCGCCCCTGCGCTGCCGCTTATGACCTCGCTAAAGGCGCTAAACTTCTCTTGTGTGAAGCGACCTACCTCAGCGATCGCGAAGAGATGGCTCATAAACACCATCACATGACTGCCAAGCAAGCAGCGATGATCGCCAGCACAGCAAAGGCAGAGCTCCTTGTGTTGACCCACTACTCAGCGCGATATCCCGACTCAAGACCTTTTGAACAAGAAGCGAAGAGCATCTTTCCCAATACCATCGCCGCTGAAGATCTGATGGTCATTCCATTTCCTAAGTAATAACCTGAGTTTTTCTCATTGAGAATCAATGAGATGAGGAAAAATTAACAGGATAGGCAGGATCGCCTTCGGCGGCAGGATTGGAATGTTTTTTTAAATCATTAGACCTCTTTCGAAATTGATGAGGAGAGCGAAAGCATGAGGTTAGCAAGTAGAAGTCTCGGGCTGCTCGTTTGCGCTGCGTTGGCACTTGCGCAAAAGTCGCAGAACCAGCAGATATGCTCCTCATTCCCGACAAGTCGGGATTGTTCGCAAAATCACAAATTCATAACCCCAATTCCCAGTTGTAAATTCCTGCGATCAGATTGAAGCGTAGGGAGAACAGGGCGATTTCATGAAAGATTCTTGATATAATTACATCTTAATTTTTAAGATCTTCCGTCGAGACACAAAGAGGTTATTATGACTGAAGATGAACTCGACCAAGACAGCAGCATTGCTTTCAGAAGATCGCTTGAAG
>JAFEGQ010000166.1 GCA_018239785.1 Verrucomicrobiota bacterium | reverse complement strand
TGATCATCAGGAGGGTGCTACAGGCGGCTTGATCTTGGGAATTTACAGATAAACTAATTTATATTTTTGCAACATTGTGGCACGGCGCGAAGCGACGTCGGTCACAATGTTGTACAAAGTCGAGTTCCTGGCGAGATTGCGCAAGGCTACAACAAACGCTCAGCCGCTTGGGGCCGTTTTAGCAATGAACTTCTCCTTTCGAGCTTTCTCATCTTCTCAATCCCGACGCTTTTATTTCTACGGCCTCTCCTACAAAAGCAGTCCTTGCAAAGCATCTCTAGAAATGATCTGCTCGATCTTCTCCGCAAGACGCGGTTGGCGAAGAGTGGAGCCGCTATCACCTTACTCTCGAGCTTAATGGCAAAATTGCACAAAGAATTTCATGCAAAAAAAGCGCTCACTTATTCAGCAGAAAAATAAGAAGTTCGTTGCCTCTTCCCTCTCACCTCCTGTATTGTTTGCCCTTTTACAGGTGAGACCTCTATGCTATTCGTACGCAAGCATTTCTCCAAAAAACGGGCGCGCAAACTCCTCAGGCAGAAAGAAACGCTACTTCGTCGTCGACGCAAACGCCTTACTCCTGAAGCGCTCAAAGAAGTAGAAGCTGCCCTTGATGACCTCAAAAACACTCTCAAGAACAAACAAGAGACAGAGCTCGCCGTCGAGCGGGTCAATCGCGTCTGCGCCCAATACCTCCACAAGACCTCTTGGGATTACATCCGCGACACCCTTGTAGGGATTGTCATCGCTCTGGTTTTAGCAATTGTAGTACGTCAAATGTGGTTTGAGCCCATGGAGATCCCGAGTGGCTCGATGCGCCCCACCTTTCGGGAGCTAGACCGCTTGATCGTCAGCAAAGATACTTTTGGACTCAATATTCCCCTCCTTCCCGCTCACTTTCTCTTTGAACCCCATCTCATCCCCCGGGGAGGCATTGTCATTTTCACTAGTGAAAATATGGATATCTCCGACCAAGACACCTTCTACTTCGGCCTGCCAGGGAAGAAGCGACTGGTCAAACGGGCGGTAGGCTTACCAGGCGATCTCCTCTATTTTTATGGGGGAGAGATTTGGGGCATCGACGCTCAAGGCAATGCGATTGATCCAAGAAGCGAATTTGCTCATGTCCCCTTCATCGAGATCGAAGGGAAGGTGGACATAACAAGCACGGTTGCTCTGTTTAAGCAGATGAATCAGGTCTTAGGACGTCTCAACTTCAGCTCCAACACTCTGCGCGGTGAGATCTTTAATGGCGCAACATGGATCCCCGACTCCCCTTACCTCGCGGACGACAAAGAGCTCCACACCTATAGCGATTTCTACGGCAACCGCAATTTTGCCATGGCCCGCCTTCTCACCTCTGCACAGCTTGCCAAGATCTCACAAGCCCCTTTGGACAACCTGGAAGAAGGGGTCCTGTATCTCGAAATGCGCCACCATGCAAGCCTCTCTTTTCCCAAGCCTCTGATTGTGCGAGATATGTGGGGAGCGCTCGTTCCCCTTTTGCGCCCTGAGGTGTCGGTCATCCCCTTACGCCAAGAGCATCTCGATCGGATCATGCAGGCCATGTCGACGAGCCGTTTTATCGTCAAAGGCGGAAGGGCCTATCCCGTATTAGAGGGGCAGAAAGATCTGCCAACAAGCCCTTATCGGGCCTATTTCCCGGGAGTGCCCGATGGGCGCTATGAATTCATCAAGGGGACTGCCTATAGCGTCGACTTTGGAGGGATCCTGAAAAAACTCAGTCCCGATCATCCCCTCTTGAAAAACACCCCTGAAAACATCCAACTCCTCTTCAACCTCGGCGTTGAAGTGCTCAACCCTTTTGCCCCTCAAGCGCGCGATCAACGTTTCTTTCCCAACCGCTATGCCTATTTCCGAGACGGAAGCCTCTACCTCCTAGATAGGCCCCTCTTTGCAAAAGAGGATCCCCTTCTCAATGCATTTAACGCACAAGAAGAGAAACGAGCAGCTAGCTCCACTCCCCAACAACCTTATCTCCCCTTCAAGGACTATGGCCCCCCTCTCACAGAGACAGGGGAGCTCGATCTTGACTTCCTAAAGACTTTTGGCCTGCAGATCCCTCCAAATAACTACCTCGCTCTAGGAGACAATTACGCGTCTAGCGGAGATAGCCGCTTATTTGGATTTGTGCCAGGAGAGAACTTGCAAGGGACCCCCTCAACCCTCCTTTGGCCTCCAGGAAAACGATGGGGCACCTCCGCTCTGCCCCACTATCCCCTCTTCACCCTCCCTAGGATGATCATTTGGGGTTTGGTTCTAATCATCCTTTTGATTTACATTGTGTGGAGAAGAGCCATAAGGCGTTAAAGTCAGCATGAAAACCAAGGAGTCACAGATGAAACCAAGACCCATCGGCATTGTGGCAGGAGGAGGAGGCCCCATCATAGGATCTTCTGCTATGCTGAGAGACATTATTTCCGAATGTCAGAGGAAATATCATAGCTGTAGAAGCTACGAGTACCCTTGTATCAATTTTTACAGCTACCCCTACTCAGAGACGATGCTGCCTGATAACCCTCCAGCATCCCGTCGCGTGAACTGAGCTATTGTATCCAGCAGCTCCGGCTTATAGGAATGGCGATCATCCTCGTTCCCTGCTTTACGATGAGCTCCTATCTCACCTATCGCAATTATGGGATTGAGCTGATCGAAGCGGGAACTGTGTTGCAAAAACATCTCGAAAACAACAATAGACCTCTTTCGAAATTGATGAGGAGAGCGAAAGCATGAGGTTAGCAAGTAGAAGTCTCGGGCTGCTCTTGCGCTTGCGCGCATTGGAGCAGAATAGGCTATGAGAAGAAAGGCCTCATCT
>JAFEGQ010000165.1 GCA_018239785.1 Verrucomicrobiota bacterium | reverse complement strand
TGATCTCTGTGGTTATTAATTTTATTTTTTTACCACAGAGATCACAGAGGCCACAGAGAGAACAACTTTCGTCCTTACACATCAGCCATTGTTTGATATCAAATATTTTTCATGAAATCACCCTGTGTGCTCTCTGTGGTTGCTTGTTTTATTTTTTTGCCACAGAGGACACAGAGAAAATAAAGGGAAAAAATATTATTTTAATTTCTCAAATACCCATAACTTAAGGCAATGCTTTTTGCATCTTTTCCATCGTGATCTGTTGGGATCGTATTCATAGAGTTTCTTTTTGCACCTGCATGTCTTGCTGTCACATCTCGGGTGCCTCCAGCGCAGCATTTTGTAGAAGCGGCATTAATTTGGTGGATTTTCCAGTCAAATTTTAAGGATGCGAGTTCTTTTTTTCCTGTAACATCTAACGTCATGGCGTTCTCCTCAGCATTAAAGAAGCTAAAGCTATACTCCAAAGAGAACTTTTTCGTCTCTATGGTTAGTCGAGGAATTCTACCTTGCCAGAGGATAGGTCGTAGTAGGCCCCTAAAATGCTCAAGCTTCCTTGCTCTAATAGCTCAGCGAGAACAGGCTTAGAGCTCTTCAGCTTGCTTTCAACATGCCTTACGTTCGCTTTAATGGCTTTTTCAAGAACATTTTCCGATGTCCCTTGAACGGCTTCGATAGCAGGTTGAATGGCGTCCAGGACTTCTTGAATGTGATTGTCGAATTTTAGCCCTTTGAGGGCCCCATCGACCGCGCCACAATTCGAGTGACCAAGAACGAGTACCGTGTCAGCCCCTAGGATCGTGACTCCATATTCGATGCTGCCAATGGCAAAGTCATCAACGACATTTCCAGCTACTCGGATGACAAAAAGATCTCCCAATTCCTGATCGAAGATGATTTCAGGAGGAACGCGAGAATCAGAACAGGTGAGAATGACTGCGAAGGGCGCCTGACCGTGAATGTGAGCTTGACGTTCTGCTGACCAATCTTCTTGGCAGATCGTCGTTGAGTGTACGTAACGCTGATTGCCATCTACAAGCTTATCTAAGGCACTTTTTTCTGCCGCAAAGATAGGAAAGAAAGAAATACTTGAGACAAGTGATAGGGTCAAGGTGAATTGATTAAAAAATATGTTAATAAGACCCTCATTGGTAAGGTCGTTGTAAGGTCTTCTATCTCGCAGGAGGGGAAAATTTCAAGACTTTAAAGAGGTGACAGCGGCCTTTGCTGCTGTCCACAGGTAGTGGACGTCGATGCCGACGGCGACGAGTTGAAAGCCTTGTTTAATGTAGTGCTGTCCCAACTCAGCCTCTTTCGCAAAGATCCCAATGGGCTTCTTGTGGCGCTTGCAGACCTTGAGGACCTTTTCGATGGCTTCGACAACCTCTGGAGCTCGTACTTGCCCCAGTTTTCCATAGCTTCCCGAGAGGTCAGTCGGGCCGATGATGATCCCATCAATGCCAGGGAGTTTGGCAATCTCTTCAATATTTGCCACCCCTTCTTTGTCCTCGATCTGCACAAAGATTCCCCTTTTTTCATTGGCTTCCTGCTTATAACGGCTGTCTAGTCCGTAGCGATTTGCTCGGCTCATCCCGACACTGCGACAGCCTTGAGGGGGGTAGTAGGAGATGTCGATAATGCGTTTGGCCTCTTCGGCAGTATTGACGTGAGGAATGATGATCCCTTCTACACCCAAATCAAGGACCCGTTTGATCCACTCTTCTGAGTTAACGGGAATCCGCACAAGAGCTCCACAGGCCCTATTTTTTGCCTGCAGCATGGCCTGCACATCGCTGAGACTAAAAGGGGCATGCTCCATATCAATCCAGAGCCAATCAAAGCCACATTCTGAGAGCACTTCGCCAACACTTGGGAGATTCAAGGTGACAATAGTTCCGCAAAGTGTTTCACCTTGGGCGATGCGAGCTTTGAATTCCATAACAGATCCTTTACGGAAGCAGTTCTCGTGCTTCATTAATATCTTTCACAATTTGTGCTCTTAAGGCCTCAGGAGAGGAGAATTTACGCTCTGCTCGTAAATAGCTGTGCAAAACCACCTCGATTTCCCGATCGTACAAAGAGACATCTGTATCGAGGAGGTGCACTTCCAATAGGCGCTCTCTTCTAATATGAAAGGTGGGAGCGACCCCGAGATTTGCAACCGCCCGGTAATTGCCACACATAGCAGCATAGACCCCATCGGGAGGCAAACAGAGTCCTGGGAGTTTTAGATTCGCTGTATGGTAACCGATCCGTTTCCCCAGCCCAGTGCCCCGCACAACTGTGCCTCGATAACTGAGAGGCCTGCCCAAAAGCGCTTTTGCTAAATCCAACTTGCCCGATTCAATGGCATCGCGGATGCGGCTTGAAGAGACTTTCACCCCGTTGAATTCTACAGTGTTGAGATATTCAAGGGTAAACCCCATCTCTTGTGCAAGGGGGTATAAATGAGCGGGCGATCCGCTCCGCCCCTTCCCTAGATGGGCATCTTTGCCAAGGAGGAGAACGTCAAAAGGGATGGCAGAGCGCAAAGTGTGCAAGAATGCGCATGGCTCTTGGTCGGCGAACGAGGGATCGAACTTCAGGGCAATGATGAGCTTCACTCCTGCTTGCTCCATCAGCTCATAGCGCTGCTCGTTCGTCGTCAACAAAGGGCGCATCTTTTCGGGATGCAGGAGGCTAAGAGGGTGATTTTCAAAGGTCAGACAGACCGGAAACCCTTTATTGCAGAGATGCGAAAACAGCTGCTGATGGCCTCGATGCACTCCATCGAAAAAGCCGATCGTCAACGCAGTCGGGTGGGGACAAGGGGGACATTCATTAAGCGTGTGGACGATTTGCAAGAGCGCCTCGTAGATGTTGTCGGAAGTTCTCGTCGATCGCCACACATTCTGAAAGGGAAAAAGGGCCGCTGCGCAACCGGGTCAACTCTTCTAAATAAGCACCCGTTTCCAAAGCTTGTCCAATGTCATGCGCCAATGAGCGGACATAAGTGCCTTTGCTGCACTGGAATTTGAGGTCGACAAAAGGGTAAGAATAGGAGAGAAGTTGGCAGGCAACTTGGACCTCAACGGCCTGTCTCTCAATGGTTTTACCTGCACGAGCGAGCTCGTAAAGCTTTTTGCCTTTGACTTTTTTAGCCGAGAACATCGGGGGAATTTGTAAGAGAGTACCTTGAAACTTTGCAAGAACCTCTTCAAGCTCTTGCAGCGTGGGCTCTTTATCAGAGAGGAAGGTCTTTTGTCCTTCGATATCAAAGGTATCGGTCATCGCTCCTAAATGGAGGCGAGCGAGATATTCTTTGTCCTGGCAGAGGAATTGGTCCGATAATCTAGTGTAGGCTTTCCCAATGAGCATCACCATCACGCCAGTGGCAAAAGGGTCTAAGGTGCCAGCATGCCCGATTTTACGTATATGCGAGAGCTTGCGCAGTTGGTGCACAAGGGAAAAACTCGTTACACCTTTGGGTTTATCAACGAGGAGAATCCCCTCAACTCGCTCGTCCGTCACGTGTATCGCGCTCCTTTTGCACCTCTTCGACCAGTTGTTGGATGTGCATTTGTTTATCCACCGTCTCATCGAGTACAAAGGTCAAGGCGGGGAAAAAACGGATGATCACTTCACTAGAGGCTTTCACAGCGATAAAACCGGCTGCTTGATTGAGCGCCTGAATGGTTTTCTCCCGCTCTTCTGCCGTTCCGATCACGCTGACATGGACTTTTGCATGGTGGAGATCTTTAGAAATATCCACTTCCATAATGGAAAAGAGGGGACTGATATGAGGATTTTTGACCTCGAGGCGAATCACGTCGGCAATGACCTCGCGTAGCAGCGAATTTAAACGTTTAATGCGCTCAGTTCCCATTACAGCTCTTGCTCGCGATAGATGACTTCAAAGGCGATAAGAGTGTCTCCCTCTTTGAGGTCTGTATACCCATTGAGGACGATCCCACATTCTAAACCAGCTTTGACTTCTCTCACGTCTTCTTTTTCTCGGCGGAGCGATGCAATTGAGCCTTTCCACACCACTTCATCTCCCCGTTTGAGGCGGATAAGATGGTTGCGGTTGATCAACCCTTCTGTGATAAAGCACCCTGCAATGCGGCCAATCGATGAGGATTTGAAGACCGCGCGGACGACAGCTGCGCCTGTATCATGCTCTTCAGCAATTTTGTCGAGCTGTCCAGCGAGCAGAGCTGCGACATCGTCAACGGCATGATAAATGATGTCGTGGAGCCTCACCACTACCTTGTGTTGCTTGACGAGGGAATCGGCATTGCTTTCGACATTGGTATGAAATCCAATAATGACAGCACGAGAAGCCATGGCGAGCTCCACATCTGACTCTGTGATTGCCCCCACCCCTTCAAAAATCACGCGGTGCTCCGCTTTATCAGAGCGGATCTTCTCGAGAGAGGTGCGCAGAGCTTCGACAGACCCTTGCACGTCTGCGCGCAAAATCAAATTAAGGATTTTTTTGTCAGACGCAGTCGCTTGCTGTAAGAGAGCTTCAGGAGAGAAGCGCCGTTTATTTTGCATGCGCCGTTCACGCAAATCGGTAGCTCTGACTTCTGCAATATTGCGCGCCTCTTTTTCGTCTTTGACGACGATAAACTCGGAGCCTGCAGCGGGAATCCCCGATAGACCGGTAATCCGCACGGGAGTGGAGGGGGGCGCATCGAAGATCTCATTGTCATTCTCATCACGCATGGTTTTGACTCGCCCCCAAAGCTCATCAAAAACAATCGGATCGCCATGGCGTAAGGTTCCATTCTGCACGAGAATCGTCGCAACAGCCCCAAGCCCTCTGTGCATTTGCGATTCAAGGACACTGCCGCGAGCTCGGACAGAAGGGTCGGCTTTCAGCTCGAGAATGTCCGACTGCAATGCAATCATTTCGAGGAGGCTAACGACCCCTTCCCCCGTATGGGCAGAGCAATTGACAGTGACAGTCGTTCCTCCCCACGCTTCGGGGAGAAGATCTTGTTCTGCTAACTGCCGATAGACTTGGTCGGCATTAAAGCCCGGCTTATCACACTTGTTGATCGCCACCAAAATCGTGACCCCTGCAGCTCGTGCATGCTGCACGGCTTCAAGAGTTTGTGTCTTAATGCCCTCATCGCCGGCAACGACGAGAATGACCACGTCGGTCACATCAGCTCCCCTTGCGCGCATTGCAGTAAAGGCTTCGTGTCCTGGAGTATCAAGAATGGTGATGGGGCCAGAGGCCGTCATGCACCTAAATGCTCCAATATGCTGTGTGATGGCTCCTGCCTCGCCAGCGGCAATCTTGCTGTGCCGAATTCGATCGATCAGACTCGTTTTGCCATGGTCGACATGTCCCATGAACGCCACAACAGGCGCTCTAGGGATGAGCCGAGAAGGATCTGTTGCTTTAATTTCCTCTCGAATGCTTTTGCCAGTGATGCGGATCCGCTCTTCTTCAGAAGTGTCGATAGAGATGGCGCAGCCAAATTCTTCTCCGAGAAGCTGCACGGTGGTTTCATCTTCAAGAAGGTCATTAAGTGTTAAGATCATTCCTTGGAGAAACAGTCGCTGAATGAGTTGGGAAGATTTGAGCTTCATCTGGATGGCGAGGTCTTTGATCGAAATTGGAAGGCGTACAGAGAGCTCTTTGGGGCGAATGGTCACATCGGCAACGAGGTTAGATCGCCCTTTTTTGGGGCGTCTGCGGCGCCAAGAGACTTCGTCTTGAGCGCGCAAGCCATAGCGGTCTCGAGAATCGAAAGGGCGTGGGGGCGCCATCGGTTTGGGGCGAATGTCGCGAAACTCTTTCTTTTTTTCCTCTTTTGCAGGAGCGGGCGGAGTTTTTTCGAGTGCGGCAGCAGGGGCGGGAGCAGGAGCTGGGGGAGGCGGAGGAGGAGGGACATTGGCCTTTTTCACAGTGACTTTCGTCCGAGGGGTCAGTACCGTTTTCGGGAGCTCTTGGATGGGCTCCTGTTTTGCAGGCGAAGGAGGAGGGGGTGCTTGCTCCTTTTCTTCTTCCTGTCTGGCCTGAATCTCTTGAACTTCTTGATCCTCTACAATTTCTTGAGGAGGAGCCTCATCCGTAGAAGAAGGAGCATCTATGGCAAAAGCGGAACGGGCTCTTGCGCGGACCCGTTTTTTGTCCGGATCAGCGCTTCGCACCGCTTCAGCCTCAGAAGTCTCCTTAAGCGCCTCTTTTTTCGGCTCTTCGAGCTTTAGCGCCTTGGCGAGCTGAGTGTTCTTGATATTAAGCTTGAGATTTTTCGCCAACGTTACCTCTCTTCTCTATCACTATGCCCAAGCGTATCTGCTGGAGTATAGGCTGTTTGCACACCCTCGAGGACACGTTCTGCCATTTCAAGGCTAATCCCAGGAACAGAAGCGAGATCTTCCGTGCCTGCTCGAAGAACTTTGCGAGCAGTGTCATATCCAGCATCGATAAGATTATCGACGACAAGAGAAGTGATGCCCGGAATTTTTAATTTTTGATCAAGCGCAGGATTGGACGACTCAGCGAGCTCCGCACGAGTGACCGTCATCAAGCGTTGATACTCACTCATTTTTTGAGCTTCCAGATCGTAACCAATGAGTAATCCATTTAACCTTGCGTTGAGTCCTTTGCGTCCAATGACTGTGGCATAAGCCTCGTCATCGACGACAATGGAGATGACCTTGTCTGCCTCATTGACACTAATTTTCCGAATTTCAACCGGATCAAGGGCATTTTGCAAAAGGAGAACAGGATCATCTGCATAGGGGATGATATCAACTTTTTCGTTTTCCAACTCCCGGACTACAGCTTTGACCCGTGCGCCTCTGACTCCTACACAAGTCCCTACAGGATCGACACGTGAGTCATTAGAGCGGACGCAGATTTTGGCTCGATAACCCGCCTCTCGTACGATTTTTTCGATCACGACAGTGCCATCGCTAATTTCAGGCACCTCTTGTTCGAATAAAGCCCGCACAAAGTCGGGATGGCTGCGCGAGAGAACGACCTCCGCGCCTCCATTTTCTAGATCTTGTACTGTCAAAAGCAACCCATGAACGCGGTCACCTACTTGATACCGTTCCGTTTTTGGATACTCTTTAGCTGGCATGATGGCTTCGACTTTTCCTAAGTCGACCATCAAATTGGCTCCACGCACAAAGCGCTTGACCGTTCCAGAAACAATTTCCCCAATCCTATGGCGGTACTCTTCGTAGATCACATCCCGTTCGGCGCTGCGCAGCTTTTGCGCAATCACCTGCTTTGCTGCTTGCGCGGCGATCCGCCCAAACCCTTCTGGAGTGATTTCGATATCGATAAATTCCCCAAGCGCGCAGTCAGGGTCAATTTCACGGGCGACGTCGAGAGCAATCTCGACGCCGGGGTTTTCCACCTCTTCGACGATCATCTTTTCACAGAGGACCTCGAAATCACCCGTTTTAGCATTGACATTGACTCGAACATTGGCTTGATCGTGTAGCCGCTTGCGCGCAGCGATGAGGAGGGCCTCCTCAATCGCTTGAGCAACAAGCTCTCGCTTGATGCCGCGCTCACGCTCCATATATTCGAAGATCGCAACCAGATCCTTGTTCATGTTTTAAACCCCGTCTACGGTGTCATGTTCATCGCCCATTAAGAACTCATCGCTTCCAGCGCCGCCGCTGCTGGTGAGATCTTTGATGGAGACTGCAATTTTTTTCAGTTCAGGGTCGATGCGGATCACTCTTGCAGTGACATCATCGCCCACTTTAACGACATCTTCCACCTTCGAAAAAGGTTTATTGGACAGTTCTGTCACATGTGCAAGGGCTTCAAGGCCTCGATCGAGTTTAATAAAGGCGCCAAAGGCTGCAATTTTTGAAACCTTTCCCTTTACGATAGAGCCCACGGGGATTGTCTCTTTAACAGATTCCCAAGGATCTTGCTCTAGCTGTTTCACTCCCAACGTGATTTTTTTGCTTTCGCGATCCACGGTGAGGACAACAGCTCGCACCTTATCTCCTACAGAGAGAACCTCGGAAGGATGGGAGATCTTTTTGGTCCAACTTAAGTCGGAGATATGGATCAATCCATCAATTCCAGGTCCAAGGGCGACGAAGGCACCATAGTTGGTGAGGTTGCGCACCTCTCCTTCTACAAGAGATCCAATGGGGTACTTGCTCTCTACATCTTCCCAAGGATTGCGCTCGACTTGTTTCATCCCCAAAGAGATTTTGCCATCATCCTCGTCTACAGAGAGAACGATCGCAGTAACCTCATCTCCTTTTGCAACGATTTGCTCAGGATCAGTGACATTTTGCGTCCACGACATTTCGGAGACATGGATGAGCCCTTCAATCCCGGGTTCGATCTCCATGAAGGCGCCGTAATTCACAAGACTTGTAATCTTGCCTTTTACGATGGTTCCAACAGGGTACTTATGGCGGATCGCTTCCCAAGGATTGGGATCTTTTTGCTTCCATCCAAGGGCAATGCGCCCTTTTTCAGAGTCGATATTAAGGACGACCACTTCGAGCTTTTGTCCCAATTGGACGAGCTCAGAAGGATGTCTAATCCGCTTCCACGTCATGTCCGTGATGTGGAGAAGGCCGTCGATCCCATCGAGATCAAGAAAGACGCCAAAGTCGGTGATGTTTTTCACAACACCTGTGACGAGATCGCCCACTTCCATTGTTTGAAGCATCTCGGCCCGTTTTTCAAGCCGCTCGCGTTCAACAACTTCACGTCGAGAAACCACCACATTTTTGCGTTCAATATTGATCTTAAGGATTTTGAAATCGCAGCTTTTCCCGATGAACTCATCGAGATTTTTAATGCGGCGGTTATCAATCTGAGACCCTGGCAAGAAGGCTTCCATTCCGATGTCTACCATCAAGCCGCCTTTGACTTTGCGGGTGATGGTTCCTTCTACAATTGAACCCTCTTCACACTGTTCGAGAATATGTTCCCACTGCCGTTGGCGACGAGCTCTTTCTCGGCTAAGGACGATCTGACCACTTTCGTCTTCAGTATCCTCGAGTAGCACTTCGATTCGCTGTCCTACTTGCAGCTCTTTGGGGTCTAAAAATTCTCCAATCGGAACAAGTCCTTCTGATTTTAAACCCACATCCACAACTGCAAAATCTTTTGAGATTTCGACAATTTGCCCTTGAAGGAGGATGCCCGGGCTAAAATCAACTTCGCTGCTAGCGTCATTTACATCGCGCCCACCTAAGAGGGCTTGGAAGGCTTTAGCGTCTTCCTGTTTAAAGGCTACGTCATCAAGGAAGTTTTGATCTTCCCAGCTATATTTGGTACTTTCTGCCATTAGTTGAAATTTCTCCTCACACAATTACGGCATATGGCCGCGCCTGTTGACCTAAGATCGGCCAACGAGAAAGCTAGTCTACCAGAGGAGAGGTTTAATCCCCAAGCAACTTCAAGAAGATGGTTTTTCGTGCCCCTGCCCGTGCCCGATTTACCCTAATCAACGAGGGGACTTATAATGGAGGGATGTTGGTCCTGAAATTTGGTGGGGCATCTGTTCGCACGCCTGAATCTTTCTCCAAGATAGCGGCTCTGATTGAGGAGCGTTATCAACAAGATAACAGACTTGTCGTCGTTGTCAGTGCGATGGGCAATATGACGGACCAATTGGTGCGCTTGGCTACGCAGATCCATCCTGATCCCCCTAAACGAGAATTAGATATGTTAATTTCAGTGGGAGAGCGCGTTTCGATCGCTTTGCTCGCAATGGCTCTGCAAAAAAGGGGGCTACAGGCGGTCAGTTTTACAGGCTCTCAATCGGGGATTGTCACCTCTTGCGACCATTTTGATGCAAGAATTACGAGCGTGCACCCTTACCGCATTGAATCTGCTCTTAATGAGGGGAAAATCGCGATCGTCGCTGGCTTTCAAGGGGTGAGCGAAGTCAAAGAGATCACAACGCTGGGGAGAGGGGGATCTGACACCACAGCGGTGGCCTTGGGTGCAGCTTTGGGGGCTAAGGCGGTGGAGTTCTTTAAGGATGTGGATGGGATCTATGAAATGGATCCCGATGCATTTCCTCTTGCACGCCGTCTTGAGCAAATGACGCATGGGGAGGCGTTGCAGATGGTGTTAAAATCAAAGCACCCTGTGTTGCATCCCCGTTGCCTTGAGTTGGCAGAGCAAAAGGGTTTGCCTTTGCGCGTCCTCTCGTTTGAGAGCAAAGAAGGGGGAACTTGGGTGCGCAGCTCTCGTTCAGATGAGTGACTTATTTTTCAAATATCTTTACGCAAAACCTGTTGTCATATTAGAGTGACGGCCAGCACAGTCTTTCATACTCCCTCCTTTTGTTTAACAAATTCTTTTCGTCGTCCCTGTGCTCTTTTTTTACGTTCATATCTACCAGAGAGAGTTCATTTATTCAGTGTAAATAATTGCAATTATTTTCTTTGTTCCTTATTTTTAACCCGGGAGTTCTCATGTATCTAGAATTGCGTCCTACTGATTTAAGCGTTTGTAATCGCCTAAATGCGTCGACTGCGATAGGCAATTCATCCTATGTTCAAGAATTTCGAGTGCCTTTAAGTGCACCAAAAACGGACCTACACCTCTATCTGAGGGGTTCTGATTTCATGCAATCTCTCACCAAAACATATTCTAACTCGCTATCAAATGTTCAAAGCTTCAAGCCGTTGGAGCAAGTGTTGGAGGTTCTCACTCAAAAAATCGACCTCAAAAAAGGTGGAGAGCAAGAGACTAACGCAATCATCCAACGAGCTCTAAAAAAAGAGAACGGTTATTTCATCCGATTATTTTCCAACGAGAGTTGGGACGAGTGGTTAGAGGATAAAACGGCTTTAGGGCGAGTTGTGTCCCTATTTACGGACTACTGCGAGAGCTCAAAACCACTCACCTCCTTTGTCAAGCGTTTGGATGAAAAGATCATCGAAAAGGCTAACCGTGAGGCGGCTAACCTCCTCTCCTCTCTGAAAGAGAAGAGGTCGGTAAAGAAAGAATCGTCAGACTGCGGATTAGGGTTGCTTGTAGGCAGCGGCCTCACCCTTGCTACCCAAAATCCTTTGCCGTTAGGATTGGCTACCTTGGATTGCCTTCAAGGGGTGAATGCCAATCAAGATGCGCTAAAAAGAATGAAAGACCGCCACAATCAAGCGCTTAGCAGGGGAAGAAGCCCACAAGCACAAATAGAAACGGTCAGTAGTCGTTCTTTTCAGTCGATACCATCAACAGATCTAGCGACTCTCAAACATAACCTTCGCGCAGAAATGCTTGGTTTCATGGGGTCTGCTGCAGATCATCTTGTGCGTGCGATTATGGAGGGAAATAATTGGATTGATTATACGTTGGCTGGTGTAAATTTTGGTTTGGATGTTACAGGTGTTAACGAACCTGTGCATAAGCTTCAAGAAGCGCTGGAAGAGATGAATCTCCAGCTTTGGTGGGGCGTTTTGCCAAAATATGAGGAAATATTTCCAGATCCCCGACCTATGTGTGCGCTAAGTAAAAGTTACGATAAATGTTTGGTCGAGAATATGCGAAAAAACTTGAATCAACGTGGATTTAGCAACCAATACGATACGCCCTTAAGATTTATAGCTAAACTCAAAAGGGAAAGCGGAAAAGAACTGTAGCATTAAAGAGGGGGAGGCTTTCCTCCCCCATCGTCGCATTACTCTACGTGAATGTAGATAGAGCTGTCTGAACTTTCCGTGTTCTCTACGTTGACTGCGATCCCTCTTTCCTGTCGAACCCATTGCCCGCTATCTGACATAGGGGCATCATAGAGAACTTGATCGCCTTGCCATCCCTTTAAAATCACAGTGACGAATAAAGGGGGGCCTCCTAAAGTTTGGCAGATATGACCGCTGTCCCAAGGACTCACTCCTTCCTTGCATAGGGCGACCTTACGGCTCCCCTCGAAGTATGCGCTTTGTCCCGGTTTTAAAGTTATCACTTTTTGAACAACGACTCCTTTGACCCCTTCCAAGCAATTAAGAGCTGCAAGGCCTAATGGTACAGGATTTTGGGTAGCAAGGGTGAGGCCGCTGCCCAAAAGCAATCCCAATTCGCAGCCAGACGAATTCTCTTTAATCGACCTCTTCTCTTTTAAAGAGGAGAGGAGGTTAACCGCCTCACTGTTAGCCTTTTCGATGATCTTTTCATCCAAACGCTTGATAAAGGAAATGAGCGGTTTTGAGCTCTCGCAGTAGTTCGTAAACAAGGAGACGACTTGGCCCAGTGCCGTTTTATCTTCTACCCACTCTGCCCAGCTCTCGTTGGAAAATAATCGGATGCAATAACCGTTCTCTTTTTTTAGAGCTCGTTGGATGACTGCGTTAGTCTCTTGCTCTCCACCTTTTTTGGGGTCGATTTTTTGAGTGAGAACCTCAAACACTTGCTCCAACGGCTTTAAGTTTTGAACATTGGAATATGTTTTGCTGAGAGATTGCATGAAATCAGACCCCCTCAGATAGAGGTGTAGGTCCGTTTTTGGCGCACTTACAGGTCCTCGAGACGCTTGAACATAGGGCGAATTGCCTATCCCAGTCGGCTCAACTGAGCCGTTGTAAGGACTTAAATCCGTAGAGCGCAATGCTAAATCCATAAGAACTCCTTGTTGCTTTAATGTTGAAGGGGACCAAAGGTGGAAGTAAAAAACTCTGACAGAGGCTACCGTAGCCAATGCTCAAGATTTTTTCCATTGTTTTTTAAGGTTCTGGTCTTTTTTTAGGCTTGCACCCTTTGTCCTTTCCTAGATAGGCTAGGCTCTGATGAATCTTAAGCTTCCAGTTGTTGTGGCTCCCTCTATTTTGGCTAGTGACTTTGGTCACTTGGCCGATGAAGCTCTGCGCGCTGTGGATGCAGGAGCAGATCGGCTCCATCTCGATGTGATGGATGGCCATTTTGTCCGCAATTTGACAATGGGCCCTGCAGCAGTCGCCGCCATTAACCGAGCGACAGATGTCTATCTCGACGTCCATTTGATGATCTACAGCCCCTTTGACTATATTGAGCGTTTTGTGGAGGCTGGCGCTGACTCGATCACGATCCATTTTGAGGCGACTGAAAATATTTCAGAAACTCTAGATTATATCCGCAAATGCAACGTCAAGGCAGGGCTCGCTTTTTGTCCAGAGACCTCTGTGGAGTTCATTCCAAAATATTTACATCAGTGCGACCTGATTTTATTGATGACGGTAGACCCCGGGTTTGGGGGACAGCAATTTATCTCAGAGGTGCTCGATAAGATTGAATTCACGCGCCACCTTTGTAACACATTGCATCTCGAAGGTCTGGATATCCAAGTTGATGGAGGCATTAACCAAGAGACCGCTGCTTTGGCCTATGAGGCAGGGGCCAATGTTTTTGTCGCGGGTACGTATCTGTTCTCTGACAATCAGATGGCGGAGAAGATCGCTAGGATGAAAAGTTTGGCAGGAAAAAGATCAAGGGATTAAACTCTTTACTTCGATGAGGAAAGGATGACAACCGGCAGTCAGTTAAGTCCAGGGATGACAGTTGCGATAGGCGATCAGCTTTATCGGATTGAATCGACCGTTAAAGTTGCAGCTAAGGGCGCTCCTTTTATTAAAGCCAAGCTGCGCGACCTTGCCAACGATGAAATGATCGAGAAGAACTTCAAGCCGACCCAAGAGGTGAATGAAGTTTCCGTGGCTGAAAGGCATCTCGAATATCTCTACTTAGAGGGAAAAGAGCATATTTTTCTCGACGTCGATTCTCTTGATCAGGTGAAAGTGGGCGCTTCTGTGATCACCAATCAGGTGAATTTCCTGAAAGAGGGTGTCCAGGTCACTGCAATTTTTTACGGAGACACGGTATTTTCGGTCGAATTGCCAGCTTTTCTTGAATTGACAGTGGCGAAAATTGAAGAGCCAAAAAAGACAAGCGTCTCTGGGAATGTCACAAAAGTGGCGATTCTCGAAACAGGCGCTCCTGTCGAAGTGCCTCCCTTTGTGGAGCCAGGAGACATTATCAAAGTGCAGACGAGCAACGGTGAATTCATTCAAAGGGTTTGATCATGGAATTTGATGGGCAAAAAATAGAAGACTTGATGGTGGCGATGGAGCGCCATGGAATGACGCGCCTTTCTGTCAAAATAGGGGAATCGCACGTAGAGCTTGAACGGTTGCCCAACTTCGCGTTTGCTCCGCCCTCAGCTCCTCCACTCGTTTCTCAATCTGCCCCCTCTTTTACGACTTTGGAAGCGCCACCTCCACCAGCACTTGCCCCAGGTGACTTCATCCACTCTCCGATGGTAGGGACCTTTTATGCCTCCCCCTCTCCTGAAGCAGAGCCGTTTGTTAAGGTCGGCGACACCGTCAATGAAGAGACGGTGGTGTGCATTGTCGAGGCCATGAAGGTGATGAACGAAGTAAAAGCGGGCAAGCGGGGAGTGATTAGAGAGTTCGTTGTTGACAGCGGCCACCCGGTAGAATTTGGCACTAAACTTTTCCGGATTGGTTAACTATGCGCAAGGTTCTCGTCGCTAATCGGGGTGAAATCGCGGTTCGAATTATTCGAGCTTGTCACGATTTAGGCCTTCAGACAGTTGCTGTCTATTCGGAAGCAGATGCGCAAGGGTTGCATGTCTTCTATGCCGATGAAGCCATTTGCATTGGCCCTGCCCCTTCTTCTCAATCCTACTTGAAGTCTTCGAATATCCTTTCCGCCTGTGAGGTGACAGGGGCCGATGCGATTCATCCGGGCTATGGATTTTTAGCTGAAAATGCCCATTTTGCTTCCATCTGTGAAAGTTGCGGTGTTAATTTTATCGGACCTTCTTCTGAATCTATTGAAGCCCTTGGCGATAAAGCGCGGGCGAAGGCGACAGCAAGAGCTGCCAAGTGCCCCGTTATTCCAGGCTCTAAAGGGGTGGTCAGAGATCTCGATGAGGCCGAGAAAGAGGCGGAAAAACTAGGATTTCCCGTCTTTATCAAAGCTGTCGCTGGGGGAGGGGGAAGAGGGATCCGCATCGCTCATAATTTCGAAGATTTCCGCAAGATGTTTGTCGCTGCACGGACCGAGGCCGACATCTCTTTTGGGAATCCCGATGTGTATCTCGAGCGGATGATCATGAATCCGCGCCATATTGAAGTGCAGATTTTAGGAGATAAAAAGGGGAATTACCTCCATTTGGGCGAGCGCGACTGCACCATGCAGCGCCGTCGCCAAAAGCTGATCGAAGAGTCTCCAAGTCCCGTTGTGACCCCTAAACTGAGAAAAAAGCTCGGCGAGTCTGCCATTGCCATTGCAAAGGCAGCTGGCTATTACTCAGCGGGGACCGTCGAATTTTTGCTCGATGGAGAGGGCAATTTCTACTTCATGGAGATGAATACGCGTATCCAGGTGGAGCATACGGTGAGCGAGGAGCTCACAGGGATTGACCTCATTCGGCAGCAGATCTTGATTGCAATGGGGGAGACGCTCCCTTGCAAGCAAAAAGATGTTCAATTTAATGGCCATATCATTCAATTGCGCATTAACGCTGAAAGCCCTGCTAAAGGGTTTATGCCCTCACCAGGACACCTGACCTCTTTTGTTCTCCCTGGAGGTCCCCATGTGCGGGTCGATACAGGGTGCTATGCCGGCTATACGATTCCTCCTTTCTACGACTCGATGATTGCTAAGCTCATTGTCCGTGGCAAAACGCGTCAAGATGCGATTGCAACAGCTAAACGGGCGCTGCGCGAGTTTTACATTGAAGGGGTAGAATCGACGATCCCTTTCCATCTGTATATGATGGACGACCCTGCCTTCAATGGAGGGAGAGCGTATGACCTGGCATATGTCGATGCTTTGATTGAGCGAGGAGAGAAATTTGAACGCCCGAATGAATCTTGCGACATTTGATCGACTTGTTTTGATCAAATCTTCTGTTTTTGGAGCTCCTTATACTCTAGCTGGTGCTCTTCTCCCTTTTGCAGCAGGGCAGGCGCGTCCTGTCGGCTGGTTCCTTTGGATGTGGGTCCTTCTCGCTTTCTTCTCTTTGCGTTTTGCGGGGATGGCCTTTAATCATTTAGTCGATCGGGAGATCGATGCGAAAAATCCGAGAACAAGCCAGCGCCCCTTGCCTTTAGATGCGGTCAGGTTAAGTGATGTGCGGCGGATTGTTGTGTTTGCGAGCCTCTTATTTATTTTTAGTTGCGCGATGATCAACGGGGCTGTTTTTGCGCTCTCCCCCTTGCCCTTGCTGATCGCTCTGATTTACCCCTATACCAAGCGCTGGACCTCTTTTTGCCATTTGGTGTTGGGAAGCGTGTTAATGATGGGGCCGATCATGGGGTATGCAGCGATCAGCGGGACGGTCTCTTTTGCTGCTTTGTTCTTGGGGCTCGCCTCTTGTTTGTCGATTGTGGGTAACGATATCATCTACGCGTGTCAAGACATTGCCTTCGATCGCAAGGAGGGGTTGCATAGTCTTCCAGCCCGTTTAGGCCCTTTTGCCGCTTTGCTTCTTGCTCGCCTGATGTTTTCAGGGGCTATCGTGGCCATGACGGCAGTGGGTTGGAAGCTCGAGCTTCCCATCCTCTATTATTTGGGGCCTTTAGGGGCGACAGCGACCTTTTATTACTATGATCGGGTGCTTAAGAGGGGCAATATTCAAGTGATCCCAACCGCATTTTTTCGATGCAACGCCCTCTTTTCTCTTTGGGCTTTAGTAGGAGTCGTGGGAGCGCTGATATGGCACATGTGGTTGTAGGGATTTCAGGGGCTTCTGGCATTATTTTAGCCAAACGCGCAGTCACATGGCTCACAGAATTAGGCCATTTTGTCGACTTGGTGATGAGCCGTTCTGCATCGCAAACAGCGAGTCTTGAGCTGGGGAAAGAGTTTGCCAGCGCAGAGGGGCTCCTGGCCTCACTGCCCGATGTGCATCGGGACCGGGTCACTCTTTATCGCAATAGCGACTTTAGCCCTCCGATTGCCAGTGGCAGTGCGCGGCGCCATGGCATGCTCATTATTCCCTGTAGCATGGGAACCGTGGCAGCCATTGCTCATGGCTTGGCTGATAACCTCATTCGCAGAGCTGCGGATGTGACGCTCAAGGAGCGCAGGCCTCTTGTCCTTGTGCCGCGCGAAAGCCCTTTTTCGGCGCTTCATTTGAAAAATCTCCTCTCTTTAGCGCAAATGGGAGTTGTGATTGCTCCTCCTGTCCCTGCTTGGTACTTACAGCCAGGAAGCATGGGGGAGATGGAGGAGATCATTGCCGCAAGGGCGATTGAAGCGCTTGGCCTTGAGCCCCCTCCTGTGCCTCGTTGGGAGGGGAGTCGTCACACAATCGTTGAAGAAACTATACGATTCTAAGACGCCTTTGCTCGAAGGGATTTGCCGCCATCAAAAGCTCTTCGTATCTATCCAAAGAGATGTTTGTCCTTCCCCGTTCATACTGGGCATAGGCGTTGGGAGATTTCGACCCTAATCGCTCTGAGGCTTCTCTCACCGTTGATCCACTTTTTTCTCTCTGTCGTCTCAACGAAAGAGCTAATAAAAGTTTGTTATTATTACAAGTGACGCCAATAACACCTTGCTTGTAGTCGATGACTGCGACTGCAAAATCCTTACTTTCATCGTCATTGAAATAGGATTGAGCCATTTCAAAGACTAAATCTTCAGCCATTTTGAGTACTTCTTTACGAGTCTTTCCTTGGGTCATAGCGTCAAGGGCCGGAATTTGAACAAGCCAAACTTTGCCGCTCTTCCAAACCTTTCCTTCCATTTCCATACTATTTTTCCTTAGGCGGATGATTTTTTGCTTTTTTTAGGATCTTCTTGGCCAACATTTCTTTCACTTCAGCATGCCGAGGGATGAATTCAAAGATCTCACCATTTGTCCAACTGTCATGATTGCCTCCATGTCGCTCGAATCGCCATCCGTAGGCACGCAATTGCTTTTCCAGATCTTTTTTCTTCATTCAGGTGCCTTCGCTGTACATGATTTTATATACAATGCAATTAAAAGCAAGGCCTGTATGTAACCCACTGCTAAGGAGTGTATTACGAATCTCATATGAGGAAATTTTTTTCCGTTCTTGACATCTCACCATTGCAGTTTTAAATTGTCGCGCATGAAAAAATTGTGTCTTGCTTGTTTTCTCTTTATCTCGCTTGCAGCTAACCGAGATGCCTGTCCGATCCCCCCTCAAGCTGTTTTCGATGAGCCCTTTGGGCTCATCGCTGGTTGTGTCGATGTGGCGACGGGTACTTATGTGGGTTCGGCAGCAGAAGTGACTGTGAATTGTCACGAGCCGATCACTCTTTATCGGCAGCTCATCACCTGCGCCGATGGTCCTGCTGGGGAGGGAATTAAAGATAACCCCAATTGGGAGAACGCTGGCAGCACCTCATTTTGGCAGCTTGGGAAGGAGTATCTCGACTTCCATTCTGGGCGTCATAGGAAGAAGACCCGCTATCGGATCATTGGTGAATCTGGTGAGATCACGGAGTATACGTGGTATTACGGGGACGACAGAGTATTACATAGTGGGAAACGTTTCAGTTTTTTCTTACAGGTCAAGCCCGATCAGTTCATCCCCAACGCCTCTTATGGGGAGATCGGAGGTCGCACTCACCCCCGCAATCATTCTCTTCTTTATGGATGCCCGGCTCCAGAGCATGCCCATTACGGGCTTGATGCCTTTACCTTAAGGAAGGGCGATGGAGAAGTGCGGATTTATACCCATGGGAGCAAAGCTTGGTGTCGCTATCGGAAGTGGAGAGAAGAGAAGAATCGGAAGCCCAAACAGGAGACCTTTTTGTTGCGCGAGGTCATTCGTCCTAACGGAAATCGGATCTTCTACTCCTACAATAATCATGATGGCCTTGTAGAAATTCGCTCAGCTAACCGGGACGACTCTCAGACCTTTGGGTGGATTCGGATTGGATATGAGCAAACCCCTGTCGGAGG
>JAFEGQ010000164.1 GCA_018239785.1 Verrucomicrobiota bacterium | reverse complement strand
CTGAAAGCAATGCTGCTGTCTTGGTCGAGTTCATCTTCAGTCATAATCACCTCTTTGTGTCTCGACGGAAGATCTTAAAAATTAAGATGTAATTATATCAAGAATCTTTCATGAAATCGCCCTGTACCACGGCTCTAATGGGTATCGGTACTATGAAGAAAAGGAGCTTTTGCAGCTCCAGCAGATTCTATTTTTTAAGGAGCTTGGCTTTTCGCTCAAGCAGATCCAAAAAGTGTTGGGGCGGAGCGATTTTGACCAGCTTGCGGCCCTCTATTCTCACCGAAAGTCCTTGAGCCAGGAAGGGGAGAAAATAGGGCAGCTTTTGAAGACCATCGATAAGACCATTCAACATTTACAGGGAAAGAAAGCAATGAATGATAATGAGATTTTCGATGGTTTTAACATCAGCTTAGTGACAAAGGCAAAGGGGGACGAGTCCTATTTCGCCGCTGAGGCGCTCGTCCTCAAAAGTGTGAAAAATCCAACTGTTGAAAAACGGGAAAAAGCGTTCTACGACAACCTCGTGAAGGCAGCTCATGCCATTTTCAAGGATCTCGTTCTTTGCATGGATAAAGGGCAAGATTCGCATTCAGAGGAGGTGCAACAGATCATCAAGAAACACCATGCTTTTACAGAGCAGATCCATCAGGCCACTCAAGAGGTGTACAAGGCGATGGCGCAACTGTATCGGGAGCATCCTGCCTATCGACAACAACTCGATCCCTTTCATCCGCAGCTTGCTGAATTCATGGCACAGGCGATGGCCATCTTTGCAGAGCGGCAGCTTGCTTAAGTGCTTGAGATTCAACGCAAAGACGCAGAGACGCTAAAAGATTAAAAGATACAATTGATTTCCCCCTTTGCGTTGAATTGTCCTATTTCACAAGGGTCGTGCCGACGGGATAGTGGTCAGAAGGGTTGTCAACGTTAGGCAGTGCAACTGCAAGATCTGCCTTTTCTTCTCGAAATCCCACAGTGGGGAGCGTCATGTGGTAAAGCCCCCCATTTTCCGGTTTGAGGATAATGATATAATCCTTCTCATCGATGACACATTTGCCCGCTTTTAAATGCTGTGTTGTGACCATCCGTTTTTTGATGGTGGTAGGGCCCACGCTTGTAGCCATGAGTCCAAGCGAGTCTAAGTGGGTGCGCAGAAGCGCAACTTCTTCATCCGATTTGGTGTTCGCATCGATCCCAATGATGAGTTGAAGGTTTTTGTTTTCCGGCAAGTGAGCGAGCTGATGAAATTTTTCCACAATCTTTGTGATCTGAAGCCGCCCATCCTCCGCTCGGGTAGAATTGCCATGACTTGCAGCAAGCAGGAACTTTTCTCCCGTCCCTTTCTTCATGGCTAAGATCACATTTAAACGCCCTCGCGCCGACCCTTCATAATCATCGATTGCGATGATCTGATAGGAGGGCTCCCATACCTCACTGCGCAAGAAGACAAACGTCCCATCTGCAGGGTTTTGAAGACTTACGGAGTGAAACAGCCCATTTTCAGTCAGCAATTGGGAAACAATGGCATCACTTTCTTGTGTAAAGACCACGCTTGCATCAGCGGCAATGAGTCGATCTTTAAACATCTGAGCGCGCACAGTAGGGTTGCCCAAATTCTCAGAAAATATTTTCTTCACACAATTGATTTGTGGGATCATGCCCGCATTGTGGGAGATCAAATGGAGGTTCATCGATTGATAAAGCCAATAAAAGAACAACTGCCCAGCGGGGGTTGTGAAAACGCTCAAATCCTTTGGATCGGCACCTTCTCCTAAATAGAGTTCTAAAGAGGCGATATCAAGAGTGTCGCCACCTTTCATAAGGCTAAAAATCTCTTTAGTAAAAAGAGATTCCATTAAATTTTTCTTTAATTCCAGTGCATTACAGCCTCTGAGAGGCTGGGTTGAGCTCAAAATAGGCAATGAGGTGGCCTGGTTGCGCAAAATTTTATCCGCTCCCAAAAGAGATGAGGGGCTATGTCGAAGGAGGGAAAAAATCTTTTGATTTCCGTAGCGGTTAAGAAAGTAAATAATTTTCAACAAGTCTTGTTCAGAAAAGCCATTGCCTTGTAAGGCTTGTTGCTTGGCGATGAGTTGGTCGATGAGAGGAGGCGACACGAGTTCATCTAAAGTGGGGCCATGCTGGAGATCTTCTTGCAACGTCTGTTTAGAGACGACCTGTTCAAAAACATATTCACGCGTAGGATTCACCTCCTCCCCATAATCCCCTTCAAATTCAAAAGGATCATTGAAAGAGCTTAAAACATTTGCAGTGAAGACAACTAATCCAAGTAATAAGTTCATGGAATGCTTTGTGTTATTTATAAATGCTAATATCACATAATTACACAATTTTATCAACTTAAAGATCGCAAATTGCTGCTGTGTTCCAAGAGCGGAGGGGTCTCAGGGTGATTTCATGAAAAATATTTGATATCAAACAATG
>JAFEGQ010000163.1 GCA_018239785.1 Verrucomicrobiota bacterium | reverse complement strand
GAAGGCGGTTTTTCTGGAATAGCTTTTTTTCTATTCAATATTTTATAGACAGCCTTCCATTCCGACTCATCAAAGACAACATATTGAAGATAAAGAGAGCTATCGATGGCTGAGAAGTTACCAAAGGTCGTGTGAACTTTCCAGGGAGCTTCCTGAATCACAGCTGATTAACATTGCAGATAGAGAAGGTGACATCATAGAGGTTTTTGCAGAAGTAACTAAGCAAAAAGAAAATGGATGTGCGGCGGATATTATCGTGAGATCACAGTACGATCGATTGCTAGTGAAAGAGGAAGGATCTGAACAGAATAAACTGAGGCAGAATCTTAAAAAATCCAAATCGATAGGTGAGATAGAGTTTGTAATACCTGCGACCGAGAAGAGAAAGGGGAGAAAAGTAAGACAGAGCTTAAAGGGCCTCACTGTCGCTATCAAGCCAGGGAATAAAAAGTTGTCGACTAAGATAAATGCCGTCATGGCGATAGAGGAGTATCCACCTGAGGGAGAGGAGGCATTAACATGGGTATTTATAACTAACCTTTCAATCGATACTTTTGAAAGCGTATTAAAGGTTATACGTTACTATCTATGTAGATGGGAGGTAGAGGTATTTTTCAAGATTTTAAAGAGTGGATGTAAAATAGAAGAGAGACAGCTACAAACAACTGACCGAATGAAAGCATTGATTGCGATATTTATGGTCCTCGCTTGGAGGGTTATGTTTACCATGATGCTTGGTAGGGTATGTGGAGAGATGTCCTGTGATATTGTCTTTGATGAGTCGGAATGGAAGGCTGTCTATAAAATATTGAATAGAAAAAAAGCTATTCCAGAAAAACCGCCTTCCTTGCGGGAATTTATAGCGATGGTTGCCATACTTGGTGGCTATACCCAATTAGCTTCAAGAATTGGTTTTCTACCTGCGTGAAAGCTCCCGCGGTTCGACGATCTTAACCCGTTTAATATTAGTAATATTAGGCGGGTTAAGATCGTCGAACCCCGGGGCTTTGACGCGGTAGAAATCCCAATTTTTGAAGTTAATTGGGTATATCCACCCTGTTTTTTCTTTCTCTATGCTCTCTGTGACAAAAATTTTATTGTTTTTTCCGAAAGGTGAAGTAAAGAAGAAAGCCAAACACGCTTAAGCCCAAGATTGGCAGGTCCCCCAGCCACTTATAGAGAGTGCGTGTCCTCTGCAGCGGCACATCCACCTGCAATACCCCCTTCCCTTCGAAATGGGGAAACACAGCAAGAGTGCGCCCCCGATGGTCAACCGCCGCGCACACTCCCGTGCTACAAGCACGGACAAGAGGAATCCCATTTTCCACGGCGCGCAAGCGGCCGTGATGAAAATGTTGGAGAGGCAATTTTGAACGAGGATACCACCCATCATTGCTCAAGCTCACTAAAAGAGAGACGTCGAGCTTACTGCTCTCACGGACAAGGTTGCCAAAGGTCTCTTCGTAACAGACAAGGGGAGCCAAAGGCACTTTTGAGGCAAAGCACTTCGCCCCCTCCCCTTTTGTATAAAAGCCTTCAATCCCATACTTGGCCGTGAGAGGCCGGAGCCACTTTGTGGGCAGAGTTTCGGCAAAAGGAAGCAACACCCTCTTCCCATAAATCCCTACAGGCCCCTGACAGCCTGGAGAAAAATGGAGCGCTGCATTGTAACTTTTCCCCTCACTATGCCAATCGAGCCCCGCAACCACATCGCATCCAAATGCATTGGAAAGCGTTTGGCACACATAAGCGCTATTGACATAGCCCAAAGCCCCGAGCAGTCCAGAAGCGACCGGAAATTGCCCTTGACCCATCGCCCCTGCAAACATTCCCTGAGCGACCTCTTCGCAAAAAAGGAGCGAAGTGCCTGAGTAAGGAGCCATCCCTTCAGGAAAAACGATCAAATCGATCTTTTGGTCCCGATACGTTAACACCTGATCCAACATCGAACGCCACTGCTCCAAAGGCGACATCACCTCTTGGCGACTGTGTGGCACCTCTTGCCGCTGCCCAGGGGTGATCCCAGGCTGCACCAAAAGGACCGCAAAATGGGAGGTTTCCGCAGTTGGCCAATGCAAATGGACAAGACCATAGCCATAAGGAAGAGCTGCACATAGCGCAGCTAACACAAACTTGCGCTGGTAGAACAAGACGTTCGCAGCCATGACGATAAAACTTAGGCCATAGATCCCAAAAAGAGCGACAAACGCGCGAGAGGGGGCATATGCGGTCAAAGCTAAACCCACAGGATTCCATGTGAACCCCGACAACAAGTAGAGGCGCAAATACTCCATCAACACCCAAGCACAAGGGATGATGAGACGGTATTTTAACTTCGTTAAGAGGCCAAATTGCAGGCCACAAAGGAGCGAAAGAGCTCCCCAAGAAAACCAAATGTAAAGGCCATGGTACTCATCGACAGCCATCCAAGAGAGCTGCAGGAGCATCACCCCTGTAAACCAAGCTGTTGCAAGCCAAAAAGAGGGTCTTGCCCACCAAAGGAGAGCGTATCCACAAATCGCAGCAATGGGCCCTAGCCATGGAATCCAAGCAGGTTGCCCAAAAGCGACGATGAAAAACGAGAGGACAATCAGGAGAGCGCGCAAAAAACAGCTCCAAACATCCCATCCATCCCCCCTATAGAGGGAAGAATATGCACTTTTTTCACCACCTGCAACTGATGCTCTTTTGCAAAAAAGGCCATTTGCTCCTCGTTTTCTTCTGGAAAAAGACTACATGTCGAATAGACGATTTTGCCTTCTTTCGCAAGAAACGTAAGTGCCTTTGCAAAAATATCCCGTTGCAGCTGGACAAAGTGCGGAAGATCCGCAAGGGAAAAACGGATCACCTGCTCAGGACATCTGCGCCATGCTCCCGACCCGCTACAAGGGACATCGAGAAACAGCCAATTGATCCTTCCTTTTAACAACTTCAAACGGCGGTCGTCTGGAGGAACAATCTGTCCATTTTGGACACCCGCTTTCTTCAACCGCAGCTTGGCTTGAGCAAGCGACCCTAAACGGATATCGTGCAAATAGAGTTGCCCTTTCCCCTGCATGAGCGGAGCGATCGCAAGCGCCTTTCCCCCACTGCCCGCGCAATAATCGAGCACCTCATCGCCCACATTGACCTCGGCTAAACCAGCGATCACTTGAGACGCCTCATCTTGGAGTTCAAATAAACCTTCCTTGAATTGGGGAGTGTGCATCAACTGAACTCGCTCTTCAAAGACAATCCCCTGTGGAGCTAAAGAGGTGGGACTCCCCCCAATTTGAGACAAAAGAGCCTCACGCGTTATCTTTAAGCCATTCGCCCGCACCGTCGTTGGCGCCTTAGAAGTGACGCTCCGCGCAATCTCAAAAGCCCGATCCCCATAGTGATGCTGAAGGTGGGCATAAATGGGCTCAGGAATCCCCGCTCGTACAAAGTCGGGAAGATTGTCATAGGAAGGATTTTTTTGATAGAGGTCGAGCCGTTCTTCCCAAGTTTTTGCTCCCAAATGGTCGAGCAACACTTGTCGCCTGATCAGGCCGTAAACTTGCTCTCCGATAAAACGGCGATCAGACGATCCGATCGACTTAAGTTTCTTGAAATAGCGGCTCAAATGAAGATCTAAAGGACCCTGTTTCCATTGTTCAAGCGCTTGTAACGTGTGATAATCTCTAAAATTTCTGTACATGCGAAGATTCTACCACATCTTCCCATGGAAAAAAAGGAGAACTCTGCTAAACTCCCGGGTATGCGCAAATCTCTTTTAATTTTTTTAGCCTCCGCGATTGGATTGCACGCGGTCACCCCTGCTTGGGACAGCGCGAATGACTATCGGAGCCCAAAAAATCTTCAGATGCACAACTGGGTCTTAGCTCAGCCCAACGGAAAGACGATCACCGTCCTCGACCTTGCTAAACGGCTTGAAGTGGTTTTTCGCAGGACCTACCCCCAATATGTCCAAAACCAAGAGGCACGGCTCCAGTACTACCAAATGACATGGCGCGACATGCTCGCGCAAAGCATTGATAACGAGTTGATTTTGGCAGATGCTGAACAAAAAGAGATCAAAATTAGCGATGGAGATGTCCGCAAAGAGATGGATCAGCTCTTTGGTTCGAACGTGGTTGAGGCGATCGACTCCCTTGGCCTCACTTGGGAAGAGGCATGGGACATGACTCGCAGCGATCTGATCGTCCAGCAGATGCGCGGCTACATGATCACGCGCAAAGCCTATGCGGAGATCTCTCCAGAAAAACTGCAAGAAGCTTACAACCAGTACCTTAAAGCGAATCCCCCCCAAGACACCTGGACCTATCAGGTCCTCGTCATCCGGGATGCAGATCCAGCGATCGCCGAGCAAGCGGCCCTTTTAGCCAAACAACTTCTCGAACAAAAACCCCTATCCCTCATTCAGCTCCAAAAAGAACTGAAGAAAGCTTCTGTGCAAGCCCTCCTTCGCCTCACCCCTGTCGAAGAGCGGACGACATTGAGTTTGGCGACCTCCTACAGAGAGACTCTTGCGGCACTTCAGGTAGGAGAGGTGAGCCTCCCTGTTTACGAACAGTCAAAAGCTGACGGAGCGAGTGTCTACCGAATCTTTGCGCTTCAAAATCACGTTTTAGGGCAAGCTCCCTCCTTTGACCAAGTTGTTGCCACGTTAAAAGGGCAACTCATCGGAGCTGCAGCTGCCTCCATTGAAAGTGATTATGTCACAAAATTGCGCCGCCAATATGGGATCACGCAAGAGTATTTGGCGAACATGATCCCCAAAAATTTCGAACCTTTTTCACTTTAATCTTTGCACCAAAAAAAAGAGCTCCTCGCCTTTTTCAACCTCCATGGCCTCAAAGCTAAAAGAGGGCTCTCTCAAAACTTTCTCATCGATCAAAACATCATCAAAAAAGTGATCCAAGCTGCTCAGCTTACACCTGACGAGGTGGTGCTGGAGGTAGGTCCAGGCAGCGGAGCGCTGACACAAGAGCTGTTAGCAAAAGGAGCCTTTGTCTTTGCGGTCGAAAAAGACGAAACTTTAGCGCGGCTCCTCCCCCCTCACCCCCGTTTAAAGGTGATTGTGGCCGATATTCTCGATCTTTCCCTCGACTTCCTCCCTCAAAAGGCAAAGGTGGTGGCCAGCTTGCCCTTTCAGATCACCACCCCTATCCTCACCAAACTTGCCCCGTTGCATCGACAACTCATCTCCCTCATCCTGATCATCCAAGAAGAGGTCGCCCACCGTTATACAGAAGAGGCGGGTGCGATTGCCCTTTTTTTACAGCTCTATGCCCATCTGAAAATCCTTTTTAAGATCCCGGCCAGCTCTTTCTTTCCTTCCCCAAAAATTAATGGAGCCGTCCTTCAGTTGGACCTTCATCCCCCCTCACTTTTATCAGACGAAGAGCTCTTTTGCGCTTTTCTGCGACAAGCTTTTTCTCAAAAACGAAAAATGCTTCGCAACACCTTAAAAGAGCCAAAACTGATGGAGATTTTAGAGAGACTTTCCATCAGACCCGACGTGCGGGCAGAGCAGCTCTCTTTGGAGCAATTCATCGCGATCTTCGAACAGCTCCCACCAAAAACAATCCCAGCAGCAAAGCCCCCCCTCCAAACAGAAACAGGCGATAGGAACGCTTAGGAACGATCGCCTCTGCAGCATAAAGAGGGGCCCAAGCGAGCTCCTTATCTTGCTCCCCATCGACTACAAAAACCTTGCCCACCTCTTGCCCCTGTGCAATCGGCAATTGGAGCGGAAGGTATTCGACCAAATAGTGGATGCGCGGCAATTGCGAAGGATAAAATTCCCCTACAATTGGTGTGAGAGTGGAGGTCTTTAACGCCCTCCCCTCCACGTCAATCTCAAAACGCTGCGGCCCCGCAGCGAGGAGGGAGTACTTCTCCTTTTTCTCCTCAAAAGCTTTCTGAAAAAGAATTCTAGCACTTTCATAAATCTTCACAAACGGGTCACACCCCATCACAACAACAATCAGCGACCTCTCCCCATTTTCAGCAGCAGCGACCAACGTCCCTTTGGAATGAGACGTGAATCCTATCTTAACTCCTGTAGCAAAGGGGTAATGGTATGGCCCTTTCTTAAGGAGGCGGTTCTTTTGATAAAGTGTCCTCGGCTCCGAAAGATTGCTTGCCTCTGCAGTGTAAGAAGCGCTCCCCACTACCTTGCGAAAAATGGGATGCTGCATGGCCAACCGGGCCATTAAGGCCATATCATAGGGAGTGGTCTGGTGAGCGGGGTGGTGAAGGCCATGAGGATTGGTAAAGTGGGTCTTTCGACATCCGATTTGCTTCGCCCGCAGATTCATCCACTCGACAAAGGTGGGCACATCGCCCGCAATGTGACAAGCAAGAGCATTTGCAGCATCGTTCCCTGAGGAGATCATCAAACCATAAAACAGCGTTTCCACGGAGAGGCGCTCGTCTGCTTTCAGCCCTACGTGGGTAGCGTTAGTTTCGAGCCAATGGGAGGGGGTTTTATAATTTTTCTTCCTTTTTTCTTCCGTCGAAATTGCCAAGACCGCATCGCGCGCTACCACCACCTCCTCCTCTAATGCATCGCCCTTGGCTTCGAGCACCATTAAACCGGTTAAAACCTTTGTAATGCTTGCCGGATAACGGGGAACATGCGCCTCTTTTTCCCAAAGAACGCGCCCAGAATCGGCATCGATGAGCACACCTGCCTCTGCAGGGACCTGGATCTCAAGAGCCCCAAACAAGGAGGTAAATAAAAATAAGGGAACCAATCTCTTCACATTTACCCTCACGAAATTCCCCTACTCGATACAGGGGTAGGCAAAAAAGGGCAAGTGGAGTACATCTTCGCACCATTCAATCAAATGGAGGTGGAGATGGCTCCTAGAAGTGATCGTCTCAAAAAATTAGAGTCCGAATTAAAAGATCTCGAACAATGGCTCAAGCTGGGACTAGTGCCAAAAAAAGATTTACCAAGGCACCAAGAGGAGATTGAGTCGTTAAAATTGCGGATCCAAGAAGAGCAAGAAAAGCTCCGCTTTTTAAAAGAATCGGGAGAAGCCGAGGAGTATGTCACTCCCCGTAAACAGCTCGCAAGAGCCCAGTACACCGAGGCGCCCACCCTTCCCGATATGGACATTGGCGAAGATAATATCACTCTCACCGAAATGGGGGGCAATACCGCCACCGAAACCTCCGGCGATACCATCTATGAGATGGCGACCGAAGAGGAGGAGGAGCCGACAGAAGAGGCGGAAGAAGAGGAGGAGGAGGACCCATTCAGCGATTCGAACCGCTGGAAACGGGGGATGCTCCATGCCGATGATGACGAATGGTAGGCTTGGCATCTATTTTCACCTCCCCTTTTGCACAAAGAAGTGCCCCTACTGCCACTTCTATGTGCTTGAAAATCGCACATCCGACCCAGAGCGCCTTTTGGTCGGTTTGCGCAAGGAATGGGCTCTAAGGAGCCCACAATCGGTCGAAACGCTCTACTTCGGGGGAGGAACCCCTTCTCTCATGGGGCCAGAGGCAATTAAGGAAATCATTTCCTGGATGCCCAACCTCCCTTCGGAAATTACTTTAGAGGTCAACCCCGAAGATGCCTCTTTAGAGAAGATGCGCGCCTTTTACGAAAGTGGGGTCAATCGGATCAGTTTGGGGGTGCAAACTCTCGATGACAATTTACTTAAAGCCATCGGCCGGACCCACTCGGCAAAACAGGCAATGGAGGCTGTCGAAAATAGCTCCAGAGCCGGCTTTGAGAACATCAGCATCGACCTGATGCTCGAACTGCCTGCTCAAACTCTCGACCAGGTGCGCACCACCTTCTCTCTAGCCTGCTCACTCCCCATCACCCACCTCAGCCTCTACAACCTCGTCTGTGAGCCCCCTTCCCTCTTTTACAAACGCCCTCCCAAACAACCGCTGGAGGAAGAGGCTCTGGAAATGCATCTTTTCGCCCTCCAGTTCCTTAAAGACCAAGGCTTTGAGCGGTATGAAATTTCAGCCTTTGCGCGCGATGGCAAAATCGCTCAACACAACACTCTTTATTGGACTGGCGCTCCGTTTTTGGGCTTTGGCCCTTCAGCCTTTAGCTACATCGATGGGCAGCGCTTTCGCAATACCCTCAATTGGCGCAAGTACTTTGCCCTGTTAGAAGAGGGGCAAGAGCCAGTCGACTTCCGAGAAACACTCGATACTCCTGCCCGCCAACGAGAGCTTCTAGCCGTCGAATTGCGCCTCTTGCGAGGCGTTCATCGCTCTCGCTTTGAAGGACAAGAAAAAGCGCTGATCGAAAAAGGGCTGTTAGAACTCCATGAAGACCACATCCGCCTCACCGACAAGGGGCTTCTCTTCTATGACACTGTCGCATCAGAATTGATATAGCAAAGAGAATAGATCTTGCACCCTTGCGAACGCCAAAGGCGCTCAAACCATGAGGTGCCCGCTTCAAGAGGCGGCTCTACCCAGTGAGGCGAGGGGTGTTGAGAATAAAAGCCCCCATGCTGGTTCAAAGCTTCAACGCTCCTTGTTGCCGATTCAAAATGGTCGGTCACAAGAGTAAACGGGGCATCTTTCTTAAGAACCCTATGCACCTGCTCAAAAAATGGGGCGGCAAGCAGGCGATGTTTTGCATGGCGCCTTTTGGGCCAAGGATCGGGAAAATGGATCGAGGCGGCGGCAAAAGCAGCGGCAGGGAAGCAGTCGCGCGTCACTTGAAAAGCCTCTCCATAAATAATCAACAGATTCGATAACTGCCCATTGACCTTTTTAGACCAGATCTTGCGCACCCTTGCAAACTGCCGCTCGACAGCAATCCAGTTGGTGCTTGGATCGGCCTTCGCTTTTTCAATCACCCAATCCCCATTGCCACTGCAATATTCGATATGGATGGGAAGTCTTTGAGGAAAAAGCTCATTCTCATCCCAAGCGAAATAGAAACTCCCCTCCTCGAGGAGCTCCTTATCGGGAAGATACAGCACCCCATCTTTCAGAAGCACCTTTTTCGAAGTTTCAGAGAATGGATAGTATAAATCTTTTGGAGAAACCATGGAATTCCTGAATGTTATCTTGAATGCCTACCAGTTATTTGCAATCAAATCATCTTGACGCCCCAATTTATCAAAAATTTGTTTATGCCCAATTAGAGTTAGATCAGAACATACATCTTGTGGCATCCACTTGTTACTCCAGAGTACAAGTTTCTCACATTTTTTTAGCACATCTTTTGTCAGTACGAATGTCCTTGTTAACACAACACCTTCAAGATGGAAAAAATTTAAATTTGGAAGATTGAATTTTTCCGGGAAATCCAAAATAACGTCCCCTTCGCCATGACCTTTAAGGGTCAATTTTTTTAAATTAGGGCATTTCTCACAGATCTCTTTTAAAAGAGAAGTCACGTTCTTCTCTGTAACGATCAAAGCGGAACTTTCTTCTTCCTGGGGATGTTTAGAAATTTCCAATACCAATTCCCCTGTTAGTCTCGCCAAGAGGATCGCGCGGAAATCAATTGCTCGTTGTCGAGCGAAGGTGATCTTTTCTTGAGCTTTGATCTGAGACGAATCATGGCTTACTAGGCCAGAGAAAAGAAGATTTTTTGAAAAATTAGAAATCTTAGCATAATAACCATTATTGCTTAACTTTCCTTTTGCATACACTCCACACTGTTCCGCATTTTGGTCTTCCATTCCGCTACACAAAAATAGAAGCTCATTTGCACCTCCTTAACGTTTGATCTCTCTCTTAAGAGATTTAAGCGAGTAGATACCGTCTTCATTGTGAAAATTCTTATTAAAGAGGTAATTGCAAAACTAGAGAAAAAGGCGATTTTTCGGGTGTTGAGCAGAGGTTGATATGATCAACCCCCGAAAAATTGTCTTTTTCTCTAGTTTTGCAATTACCTCTAATGTAATTTTTTAATTTCAATGCAAAGGATAAAGAAATATGTTTAGAAATCTCATCTTTACATTTTTTTGACAATTTTATATACTCTGGTGGCAAGAAAAAAAGAGAAGAGCATGGATATCCAAAAAGCTTGGCAAGAGTCTTCGCCTTACGATGTATGGCGCGGACAGACGGCTCATTCCTCCTTGAATACCCTCTCCTTCGGCCTACGGGCGGGCGCCTCTTTGTTGGGAACACTCCTCCTCTTCCGAAACTCCACATCCAAACCACTCACAGGGTTTATCCTAGGCAGCGGGACTCTCCTCACCGAAGGAGTTGCCCTCCTTAGCCTAAACACTGCAAGCAACCAGGTCAACAAGGTCGTGCCCGTTAGCAAACTCAAGAGCAAGGCCATCCATACTATTATGGATCACGTCGATGCTGTTGTCTCTCCCAATACCATCGCATCTTTCCCCACACAAAAGCTCGGCTTTACCCCCATCCTCCGCGCGATATCGCTGATCATCGCCCTTCATGGATTGGGGGCATTGATGGGAGCCCTAGGAAAAGGTGCTTCCTTTGGCAATATCTTACTCACGATCACCACATTTGGCGGACTGACGAGCTGGAACGTTTATCTCCTGAAAAATCGGACGACTCCAGGCAAAGAGCTCCCTGATCAACTTAAAGAATTGTGTGATTTTCCAGAGACATCGACCTCTCTCATTCAGAAAACAACTGAGAAACTAAAGAATATTTGCAAGTGAACTCCTTTTCTCACCACTCTCCTCTCATTTTCAAAAGTGTTGATCATTTATTTTTTTTATTTAAATCACAACAAATAGTTGTAAGAAAAAGATCGATGAAGTCTTTATTCGATTATTTATACAAAAAGATTTTTTTATTCTTTAATTATATTTGAAGATTGTTTAGAATAGAATTTCGAAACAGAAAAACCGGAGGATTTTATGGAAGGTTTAAAAAACGCTTTTAATGAAGCAAGGGAAACATTTTCCACATCTACAGGCGTGCAGATTTGGTCAGGAGAGACAGAGAGCGACACCCTCAACCGCACCTCGTTTGGCGCAAGATCAGCGATAGGATTTTTTGGAGCCGTACTTTTGATGGTCAATTCCAAATCACGCCCTCTCGCAGGGTTAATGCTCGGCTCTGCCGCCATCCTACGGGAAGGTGTAATCCTTATGTTGAAGGACTACAAGGAACAAGAACCCAAAGATCTGGATGCAAACAATAGGAAACAAAACGGCTTTGCTCCTGTTTTAAAAGCTGTAGAGGTGACAGTTGCTCTGCATGCACTTGGGACCCTGTTGGGAAATCTCAAAGGGCAAGCGGGGATCGGTAAAATCCTGATTTCTATGACCACCTTTGGGGGCGTCACTGCGTGGAACGCCTTCCTCTTCACTCAGCGAACCACTAAGGAAAAAAATATTATTCATAAGGAGTCAGAGTTCACTGACAAGCAAACCCCAGCTATCAACTGGAAAAACCGTTTTATAGAGCTCTTTGACTTCCCAAATCAAAATTGTAGGTTTGATTTCAATCCAATAGATACATAACAGATCTCTCCACGTCTTGGTAGGGCGCTTACAGCGCTCTACCAAGCATTTCTTTTTTCCAAAATTTAAATAAACGAAATGCTCGCAACTCTTGCGACTTCCCTATTCCCTTCTCCAGTCAAAACTCCCTAAAAATTGCTTTCAAAGGGATTTTCTTTGCTTTTATTGAAAGAGCCTTCTATATAACTCCTTAAAACAGATTCAACAGGTAGGCAGCTATGCGAGGCGAAAGCATCTTCCAAAAAGACAAGTTGGAAAAAGAGGGGCGTTTTTTTCTCCTCGTCGACGCTCTAGAACGGAAAGGGGTGGGTTTAGCCAGTCAAGAGGAAATTGAAACTCTCGTCACAGAAGCCCTCTCTCAAACCCTAAAAGAAAAGCGGCCTCTCAATGAGAGCGCATTAAAGGAAGCGATTCTTGAGGCTAATGCCCGTTTAAGGCTCGCCTCTAAAGGAGAAAGCACACCTCCGATCGTCTCTGTGGTGATTGCAGCCGAAGGAGAAGAGGGCTACTTGCTCGCAGGTGTAGGGGATGCTCGGGTCTATGGCGTAAGCAAAGAAAAAACGGCGCTTGCTTTCTCTGATCCGACAGGCAATAGCGGCAAAAGCAATCAGCGCTCAACGTCTCGCAAAAATCGGTTGGGAAGCGATCCAGATCTCCAGGTGCATGTCGAAAGGATCTCAAAGAGGACTTACGATGCCCTCTTAGCCTTAAACTTTGAGGCCTACAGCCAAAATGACAAACAGTGGGAAAAACTCACCCACAGCCAAGGACTTGCTCATCAAATCTCCCAAATGGGGGCCAATAGCGGCATGAAGGGATGGCTTCTCCATACGGAGGGAACGACTTCTGCGCCTCAAAAAACTCTGACGCCAAAAAGGCGGAGTATCGCCCTCTCTCTTGCCTTAGCGGCCATCGTAGGGGCATCGATCATTGGGCTGGCTAACTACAAAGCGCGCACGTCTCCTCTGGCCGTTGAACAACTCCCCCTTGCTGCTGCAGACAATGCGACGGTAGACTACGAAAAAAAGATGGCCGAACTCGCCCTCCTTTTCGACACTGAATTGCAGGCGCAACAAAATCTTCTCACCGAACACAAAACAGAGGTCGCCAATTTCTATCAGCAAGCAGCAGAGTACGAAGAGCTACAGGAACAGTTTCTCCAACTCTCTGATCTCCTCGCCATGGAAACGAGCCGCGTCGCCGATCTCGAGGCGAACTTGGAAGCGCATCACGAACACCTGATCATGAGCAGGCAAGCGATCAACGAGCAAGAGCAGATGATCGCTAACCTTGAGCATGAGCTCTATGCGGCAAAATGCTCTTTAGCAGAGCTTGCAGAGCTCGAACAACAGCATCATGAACAGTCAGCTTCGATGGATGCCCTACAAGCTTCTCTCGAAACCTCTCAGAAGCTCTTGTCCGAAACCCAAGCCATCGTGACCGCGTTGCAAGAGGAAAAAGCGCGGGAAGAGAGAGAGGCTAAATTATTCCAAGAAAACCATGAAGTCCTTCTCTCTCAATTCAAAGATTTGAGCGAAGTTGCCCGCACCCAAGAGTTTGCCTTGGCCGCTGAAAAAGAGAGGGAAGAGGAGCTCCAGCTACAACTGGCCGCCACAAAAATTCAACTCGACGCCCTCAATCAACAAAAAGTGAATTTGGCTGCTTCGATGACCCAGTTGCAAGAAGAAAAGAAACAGCAGCAAGGGATGGTTGAAGAGACCCTAAAAGCGCGCCTTGAGCTCACCGAACAGTTAGCTTTGCTCAGTGAGCGAAGTGACGCAATGCGTGTGGAAAGGGAAAACTTGTTAAATCAGATCGCCACCCTTGAGCAAACGCAAAGAGGGCTTGAACATAAGCTCCAAGATCAGCAGACCAGAGATGATTATCTCGCCCGCCTAGGCGCGCAGATGGAATCGTGGAAAGAGGCGATGCTCGCCTTGGAAAAATCGAGAAATGACTTGAGGCAAGAGCTGACAGAGCTGCGGGCTCATCAACAGATGGCAGCGCAAGGGAGGCAAATGGTGGCAAAAGCGGACGTGCGCCCTCCCCGCTCTACTGCGCATGTGACGCGAGTTCATCTCGTCTCTCCAGGGGAATCCCTAGATAGCATCGCTGAACGCTATTACGGATCGACAGAAAAAGCGCAACTCATTGTAGAAGCCAACCAAGAGACGCTCAGCTCAGAGAAGCAAGTGCGCGTTGGCACTGCCCTGGTGATTCCATGATAAAATATGTGTTTTCTATCCTCCTCGCAGCTGCTTTAACGGCGTGCTGCTGCGGAGGAGGGGCGCCTCATGGGAGGCGCACCGTCTGCATCAAGGCAAAAGATCCTTGGGTGCGCAGCTACTGCGCTGAGCGCCCCTGCCCTTGCGAATGTGACGATTGTTGCGAGCAGATGGGATATCCAGAAGCGGGATGTTGCTTCGAGTAAGAAGGGATGAACGCAAAGAGGGAAATTGTATCTCTTTGCGTCTTACCGCTTTTGCGCCTTTGCGTTCCATCGTCCTGCCTGCGGAAACCCTCAGAGACTTCTGAGTAACAGGTGCTTGCCTGTCCCCGATTTTTCAAGTAGAATGCGCGCTCAACATGCGTTTATTTCTCCTTCTTCTTATCTTTTTTCTCCCTCTTGTGGCTCAAAAGCTTCCCCTCTCTCTACCCGATGAGTTGACTGTGGATCTTGCAAATCCGGTCTTCAAAGAGGGAATACTCACCACCGATGAGGGGGGCGTCATTCAGGCACAAGGGATGCGCCTACAGGCGCGTCATGTACGTTATTTTTCAAAAACTGTCGAAGGAGAAAAGATCTCCTACGTCGAAGCCTGGGGCGACTTATGTTTTGAGCGAGGAGATGATATTTTTACGGGAGAGTTTCTCGAATTTGATTTCTCCACGGGACAAGGCTCCCTTAAGCAGGGAAGAGGCTCTTTTGGCCTTTGGTATGGAGGGGGAGATCTCGTCTATCTGTGTCAAGATGGGAGCTACACCATCGACAACGGCTTTGTCACCACTTGTGAAGACCCGAAGAATGATTGGGCTTTAAAGGCAAAAAAGGTGCGCATCACCCCTTGTGGTTATCTCAACGCCCACAATGTGACAATTTGGCTTGGCAAAACCCTCATCTTTTGGCTTCCTAACTTTCAAACCGATTTGCACTCTTTGCGCGACAGCCCTATTGAATACCGCAATGAAGTGGGTGGGGGCGAAGCGACTCGGGTGGGAGTCCGTTACCGCTTTTTCTCCAAGCAAGATCTTAGGGCCTATTTGCGCGCTGAATACCTCCTCTTGAGAGGTCCAGCAATGGGCATTGAAACCGAATATGAACCCTCCAATAGCTCAACACGAGCCTACACGCAATCTTATATCGCACGTGACCACAGCCTTGCTGATCCCAACGAAAGGCTCCGCTGGCGCATGGCGGGCCATTACGAAGGCTGCCCGTTAAAGCATCGAACCACGCAAGCTCGATTCGATTACGATTGGCTCAGCGATCCTGAGCTGGCTTCTGATTATCGCCTCGATGACTTTAACCTCCATACAGCACGCCAGACACAGCTTGAACTGATTCAACAAACACCCGATTTGACCTTCAATTCTTTCGTCCGGGCGAGGGTGAATACTTTTCAAACCATTAACCAAGAATTGCCTACATTCAGCGCAAGCTCACGCCCTAAATTATTTGGAAGAACGGGGATCATCGCGGGAACAAGAGCCTCTGTCGGCTATCAAGATTTCGTCTTCGCACGCCCGAGTAAGGAGAAGGGATTTCACTCCTCTCGCCTCTTCCTCAATGAGCGGCTTTATCGCCCTTTTTACCTAGGGAGCCTGGCTTGTTTGCCTGAGCTTCAAGCAACGGCAATCTACTACAACCAAAGTCAACAGCACGATGCACAACTTCTCGCCTCATGCGAAGGAAATTTTGAGACTCATTTTCGCCTCTTTC